>CALMTJ010000425.1:3166-19740 GCA_937872715.1 uncultured Methylobacteriaceae bacterium | reverse complement strand
GGGAAGGACGTCGCGCTCATCCTCACGGCCGGCATCACTCCGCCGCCATCAGGGCGGGCTCCGCCCGCGCCGGGGCGCGGCGGAAATCGGCCGGGAAGTGGTTGATCGCGCTCATCACCGGGAGCGGCGTCAGGCCGCCCATGGCGCAGAGCGAGCCGTCCGTCATGACCTCGCAGAGGTCGGCCACGAGCGCGAGGTTGCCGTCCGGGTCGATGCCGGACGTGATCTTGTCGATCGTCTCCACCCCGCGGGTCGAGCCGATGCGGCACGGGGTGCATTTGCCGCAGCTCTCGGTCGCGCAGAACTCGAAGGCGAAGCGGGCCTGGGCGGCCATGTCGACGCTGTCGTCGAACACCACGATGCCGCCGTGGCCGACCATGCCGCCCGCCTTGGCGAAGGCCTCGTAATCGAGCGGCGTGTCGAGGAGATCGGCGGGGAAATAAGCGCCGAGCGGGCCGCCGACCTGCACGGCCCGGAGCGGGCGCCCCGATCGTGTGCCGCCGCCCCAATCCTCGATCAGCGTCCGGAGGGTCGGGCCGAACGGCAGCTCGACCAAGCCGCCGTTCCGGATGTTGCCGGCGAGCTGGAACGCCAGCGTGCCGAGCGAGCGCCCGACCCCGAAATCCGCGTAGGCCTTCGGGCCGTTGGCCATGATCCACGGCACGGTCGCGAGCGACAGCACGTTGTTGACGATCGTCGGCTTGCCAAACAGCCCCTTGACGGCCGGGAGGGGCGGCTTCGCCCGCACGGTGCCGCGCTTCCCCTCCAGCGAATCGAGCAGCGAGGTCTCCTCGCCGCAGATATAGGCGCCCGCCCCGAGCCTCGTCTCGAGGGTGAAGGCGTGGCCCGACCCCATCACGTCCGGCCCGAGATACCCGGCCTTCGCGGCCGCCGCGATCGCGTCCGTCATCGTCTGGAACGCGTGCGGGTATTCCGACCGGATGTAGATAAAGCCCCGGGTCGCGCCGACCGCGAGCCCGGCGATCGTCATCCCCTCGATGAGGCTGAAGGGATCGCCTTCCATCAGCATGCGGTCGGCGAAGGTCCCGGAATCCCCCTCGTCCGCGTTGCAGACCACGTATTTCTGGTCGGCCTCCGCGAGATCGACGGTGGACCACTTGATCCCGGTCGGGAAGCCGGCGCCGCCGCGGCCGCGGAGCCCGGACACCTTGACGGCGTCGACGATCGCGGTCCGGCCCTCGGCGCGGGCGAGGTCGAGGGCCCGCCGCAGCCCGGCGAAGCCGCCATGCGCGGCGTAATCCTCGGTCGAGAGGGGGTCCACCACGCCGCAGCGCGCGAAGGTGAGCCGCGTCTGCCGGGCCAGGTAGGGGATCTCCTCCGGCCGCCCGAGCGACAGCGAATGCGTCCCGCCGACCAGGAGACCGGCGGCGAACAGTTCGGGCACGTCCCCGGGCTTCACGGGGCCGTACGCGATACGGCCCGACGGCGTCTCGACCTCGACGGTCGGCTCCAGGAAGAACATGCCGCGCGAGCCGGTGCGGACGATCGTCACGTCGGCGCCGCGCTCGCCCGCCACCCGGTCGATCTCGCGCGCCACCCTGTCGGCGCCGAGGGCCAGGGACTGCGCGTCCCGGGAGATGAAGATCCGCGTCACGCCCGGAGCTCCGCCAGGCGCGCGTCGAAAGCGGCGGGATCGAGCCCGGAGACCGGCTCGTCGTCCATGAGCGCCGCCGGCCCGCAGGCGCAGAGGCCGAGGCAGAAGACCGGCTCCAGCGTGACCTGCCCGTCCGGCGTCGTCTCGTGCCAGTCGATGCCGAGGACCCGCTTGGCATGGTCGGCCAGGGCCACGGACCCGACCGCCTGGCATGCCTCGGCCCGGCACAGCTTGACCACGTGGCGGCCGGCCGGTTCGCGACGGAAATCGTGATAGAAGGTGATCGTCCCGTGCACCTCGGCGCGTGACAGGTTCATGCGATCGGCGATCATCGGCACGACCGCCTGGTCGACATAGCCGAACGTGCGCTGCAGGGCGTGCAGGATCGGCAGCGTCGCGCCGTCGAGCGCGGAATAGCGTTCGACCACCTCAGCAGCCCGAGCCGCGTCCCAACGCTCGTAACCCATGCCAGCCCGCGTTCCTTCCCGTTGCCTCAACGCTAAGTCTGGAATGATTCGAATGCAATAAAGCGGCGCCGTGCTGCGATAGAACAATTCTATCAAGACCGGGGGCGTCGATGCACCTCGCCCTTCAGCGCGGCGGCGAGCCGGGTGGCTTCCGCCGCGAGCGCGGTGACGATCGGCGTCGAGGGCTCGCGGCGCGGCACGACGAGTCCGACCGAGTGCGAGACCACGGGCTCCACGATCGGGATGGACGCGACGTTGTCGGGCAGGCCGAGGCTCTCGGCCAGCAGCGGCGGCATCACGCTCGACCAGCGGCCCGTGCGGACATGGGAGACCAGCACTATGGTGGAATTCGAGACGAGGCCGGGCGTCGTCTCGTGGCCGGCGCTCCGGAGCATCTGGTCGATGATGCGCCTGTTCTGCATGTCGGCCGTGAGCAGGCACAGGGGCAGCCGGCCCACCTCCTCCCAGGTCACCGCCCGCCGCCCGCCGAGCTCGCCCGCGGCCGAGGTGAGGAGCCGGTAGCGCTCGTCGTAGAGCGGGATCGTCCTCACCTGGCCGAGCGGCTCGTTGTCGAGGTAGCTCAGCCCGGCATCGATCTCGAGGTTGTCGAGAAGCCGGAGCACCTCGCCGGAGGTGCGCGACAGGATCGTGAAGCGGACGCCGGGGTGACGCTCCAGGAAGGGCGTGGTCAGCCGGGCCACCATCGGCAGGGCCGTCGGGATCACGGCGAGGCGGAGGTGGCCCTCGATGCCCTGTTTCAGGCCGTCGAGGTCCTGCCGCATCGCCTTCGCGTCCGACACGATCCGCCTGGCCCAGACCAGAACGCGTTCGCCTTCCGGCGTGAAGCCCTGGAAGCGCGAGCGCCGCTGCACGAGGAGGACGCCGAGCTGGTCCTCCAGCGATCTCAGGCCGGCCGAGAGGGTGGGCTGCGTGACGCGGCACGCCTGCGCGGCCCGGCCGAAATGCCGCTCCCGCGCGAGGGCGAGCACGAATTCGAGCTTGTCGATCATGGGGCGGGCCGCGCCGGACGACGGTCGGACGCAACCCGGCCTACGCGCCCGCTCATCCGGCCTCCCGGACCGCCGTTAGTCTTACATCAGGCATGATTGACGTTCTGGCATCAGGCATGCCACGTTTCCGGCAACGAGGGAGGGATGTGGTGGACGGGATCGCCGCGAGCGACGTCGGGGAGACAGGTTCCGCCGCGTCCGCGTTGCAATTCGGGAAGATCAGGGCCGAGGCTTCCTTCAAGGACAAGGCCTACGCGGCGTTGAAGAGCGCGATCCTCAAGCTGGACGTGTACGCCTCGCCGGAGCCGATCGTGCTCGAGGAGCGCGAGCTCTCCGAACGGCTCGGCGTCAGCCGGACCCCCATCCGCGAGGCGCTCGCCATCCTCCACCAGGAGGGGTTCGTGAAGATCGCCCCCCGCCGGGGCATCGTCGTCGTCCGCAAGACGAAGACGGAGATCATCGAGATGATCCAGGCCTGGGCGGCCCTGGAGAGCATGGCGGCCCGCCTCATCACCCAGGGGGCGAGCTCCGGCGAGATCGCCTCCCTTCGGACGCTCTTCACCCGGTTCGGGCCGAGCTACACGCCGATCACGCATATCGACGAGTATTCCTCCGCCAACATCGCCTTCCACCAGGCCCTGATCCGGCTGAGCGGCTCGGCGCTGCTCGTGTCGCTGACGGACAAGCTCATCCTGCACGTCCGGGCGATCCGGCACCATACCATCTTCGCCCGCGAGAGGGCCGAGCGGTCGCTCAACGAGCATATGGGCATCATCGAGGCGATCGAGGCCCGGGACACGGAGGCGGCCGAGCGCGCGACCCGCGACCATACCCTGCGCCTTGCCGGCTTCGTCGAGAGGCACCTCGACATTGACTGAGCGCGACAGGCTCCCGGGCGCGAGCGACCGTCACGAGGCGCAGGCGCCCGGCGGCGTGTCCGCGCCGCATATCCGGGCGGCGGCGGCCCGGACAGGCCAGGCGGACCCGCCGCAGCTCCGGCCGGAGGGCGCGGACATGGCGACGACGGCGCTCGGCGGCATCCGGGTGCTCGACTTCACCCATGTCCAGTCCGGGCCGACCTGCACGCAGCTCCTGGCCTGGCTCGGGGCGGACGTGATCAAGGTGGAGCGGCCCGGGACCGGCGACGCGACGCGGCAGCAGCTGCAGGACATCCCGGGCGTGGACAGCCTGTATTTCACCATGCTGAATCACAACAAGCGCTCCATCACGCTCGACACGAAGAACCCGACGGGCCGCGACCTCCTGTGGCGTCTCATCCGGGAGAGCGACGTCCTGGTGGAGAACTTCGCGCCGGGCGTGCTGGGCCGCATGGGCCTGACCTGGGAGCGGCTCCACGAGGCCAATCCCCGGCTTGTCCTCGCCTCCGTGAAGGGCTTCGGGCCCGGCCGCTACGAGGATTGCAAGGTCTACGAGAACGTCGCGCAATGCGTCGGCGGCTCGGCCTCGACGACCGGCCCGCGGGGCGGCGGCCCCACCGTGACGGGCGCCCAGATCGGCGATTCCGGCACGGGCCTGAACCTCGCGCTCGGGATCGTGGCGGCCCTCTTCCAGCGGACCCGGTCCGGGCGGGGCCAGCGCGTCGATTGCGCCATGCAGGACGGCGTCCTGAATCTCTGCCGGGTGAAGCTGCGCGACCAGCAGCGCCTCGCCCGCGGCCCGCTCGAGGAATACAGCCAGTTCGGCGAAGGCGTTCCGTTCGGCGATGCCGTGCCGCGGGCCGGCAACGATTCCGGCGGCGGCCAGCCCGGCCGCATCCTGAAATGCAAGGGCTGGGAGAACGACCCCGACGCCTACCTGTACTTCATCACCCAGGCGGCCGTCTGGGAGCCCATCTGCGACATCATCGGCGAGCCCGGCTGGGTCACCGATCCGGCCTACGCGACGCCGAAGGCCCGCCTGTCCCATCTGAACGAGATCTTCACCCGCATCGAAGCGTGGACGATGAAGCATGACAAGTTCGACGCGATGGACATCCTGAACGCCCGCCACATCCCGTGCGGCCCGATCCTGTCCATGAAGGAGATCGCCGCCGACGCCTCCCTCCGCCGGAGCGGGACGGTCGTCGAGGTCGATCACCCGACCCGCGGCCGGTACGTCACCGTCGGCAACCCGATCAAGATGTCCGGCTCGCCGACGGAGGTGACGCGCTCGCCGCTGCTGGGCGAGCATACGGAGGAGGTGCTCCGGGACGTCCTGGGGCTGGGCACAGGCGAGATCGCCGAGATCCGGGCCTCGGGCGCGGTCGGCGCCTCGGACGAGGGGGGCGGCCGCAGGATGGCAGCCGAATGACGGGCGGAGGCTAGGGCGGGACGGAGCGGCAGACCGAAAAGGCGCCGCGCCGGGCATCCCGAAGAACAATTTCGGATACGACAGGAGGAAACGATGGTAGGGAACACCGCTACATTGCCGTCAGGCAGGGCCAGTGACGGTTATCGCTGGATGCAGTTGGCCATCGGCGTCGTCTGCATGGTCATGATCGCGAATTACCAGTACGGCTGGACGTTCTTCGTCCCCGACATCCAGAAGACCTTCGGCTGGGACAGGGCCGCCATCCAGTGGGCGTTCACCCTGTTCGTCCTCTTCGAGACCTGGCTCGTCCCGATCGAAGGGTGGTTCGTCGACAAGTACGGCCCGAAGGTGGTCGTGCTGCTCGGCGGCGTCCTTTGCGCGGTCGGCTGGGTGATCAACGCGCAGGCGACGACGCTCGGCGGATACTATCTCGGCATGATCGTGGCCGGCATCGGCGCCGGCGGGGTGTACGGGACCTGCGTCGGCAACGCGCTGAAATGGTTTCCGGACAAGCGCGGTCTCGCGGCCGGGATCACGGCGGCGGGGTTCGGGGCCGGCTCGGCCCTCACCGTCGCGCCGATCCAGGCGATGATCGCCAATTCCGGCTTCCAATCGACCTTCTTCTGGTTCGGCATCGGGCAGGGCGTCGTCATCGTCCTCCTGTCCATCCTCCTCGCGGCGCCCCGGAAAGGGCAGGTGCCGGAGGCGGTCGCCAACGCCAACATCATCCAGACCAGGCGCAATTATCAGCCCGGCGAGGTGGCCCGTCAGCCGATCTTCTGGCTGATGTACTTCATGTTCGTGATCGTGGGGGCCGGTGGCCTGATGGTGACCGCGAACCTGAAGCCGATCGCGACGGATTGGAAGATCGACAACGTGCCGGTCACGCTCGTCGGCCTCACCATGACGGCGATCACCTTCTCGGCCACGCTGGACCGCATCCTGAACGGTCTGACACGGCCCTTCTTCGGCTGGATCTCGGACATGATCGGGCGGGAGAACACGATGTTCGTGGCCTTCGGCCTGGAGGGCATCGGCATCTACCTCCTCTACCTCTACGGCCACGACCCCGTCGCCTTCGTGCTCCTGTCGGGCTTCGTGTTCTTCGCCTGGGGCGAGATCTACAGCCTGTTCCCGTCCACCTGCACGGACACGTTCGGCTCGAAATACGCGGCCACCAACGCGGGACTGCTCTACACCGCCAAGGGGACGGCGGCGCTCCTCGTGCCGGTCGCGAACTACCTCCAGCAATCGAGCGGCAGCTGGGACGGCGTGTTCCTGTGGGCGGCGGGCGCCAATATCCTGGCCTCCGTCCTGGCGATCGGCGTGCTGAAGCCCTGGCGGAAGAGGGTCGTGGCCAACGCCCTCGACCTGCCTGAGATGGGTCCGGCGGGCACGTCCCGGATGCGGGCCGTCCCGGCCGAATAGGCCGATTGGCTGCCCGCGGAGGAATGCCGCCGCGGGCAGCACCTCGTACCAGCGGCGTTGACGCAGTGGTATGAGGCATGCCACATGCAAGCGGAACTCGGGCGCGAGAAGCCGGTCGGGCGGCTCCTTCGACGGAGCTGCCGGTCCGCGTCCCGCAAGCATAGCGGCCGGCGAACGGCCTCGAGATACGGGGAGGACGCGGAATGTCCGCAGCGATGAAGAGCCCGGTCGAACAGGCGGCGGCGACCGATGCCGAGCCGGAGCTCACGGACGGGTTTCACCTCGTCATCGAGGCGCTGAAGCTGAACGGCCTCACCACGATCTACAACGTGCCGGGCATCCCGATCACGGATCTCGGCCGGATGATGCAGGCCGAGGGGATGAAGGTCATCTCCTTCCGGCACGAGCAGAATGCCGGCTATGCGGCGTCCATCGCCGGCTACCTCACCAAGAAGCCCGGGATCTGCCTGACCGTCTCGGCGCCGGGCTTCCTGAACGGCCTCACGGCGCTCGCCCACGCCACGACCAATTGCTTCCCGATGATCCTGATCTCCGGCTCGTCAGAGCGTGAGGTGGTCGACCTGCAGCAGGGCGATTACGAGGAGATGGACCAGCTCGCCGTCGCGAAGACGATGTGCAAGGCGGCCTTCCGGGTCCTGCACGCGGCCGATATCGGCATCGGGGTGGCGCGCGCGATCCGGGCGGCGGTCTCCGGCCGGCCCGGCGGAGTGTATCTCGACCTGCCGGCCAAGCTGTTCGGGCAGACGATGGAGGCCGCCAAGGGCGAGAGGTCGCTCGTCAAGGTGATCGACGCAGCGCCTGCGCAATTGCCGGCGCCGTCCGCGGTGAAGCGCGCGCTGGACGTGCTGAAGGGCGCCCGCAAGCCGCTGATCATCCTCGGCAAGGGCGCCGCCTACGCGCAGGCCGACGAGGCGATCCGGACCTTCGTCGAGACGAGCGGCATCCCGTTCCTGCCGATGAGCATGGCGAAGGGCCTCCTGCCCGACACCCATCCTCAATGCGCCGGAGCGGCGCGCTCGACCGTCCTGAAGGAGTCGGACGTCGTGCTGCTCGTCGGCGCGCGGCTGAACTGGCTGCTGTCGCACGGCAAGGGCAAGACCTGGGGCGAAGCGCCCAAGAAGTTCATCCAGGTCGACATCGAGCCGAAGGAGATGGATTCGAACGTCGAGATCGTCGCACCAGTCGTCGGCGACATCGGGTCCTGCATCGAGGCGATGCTGAAGGAGATGGGCGGGGGCTGGACCAAGGCCTCGGCCGATTGGACCGGCACCGTCGCCAGGAAGCGCGACGAGAACGTCGCCAAGATGGCGCCGCGCCTGATGAACAACAACTCGCCGATGGACTACCACGGCGCGCTCGGCGTGCTGCGCACGATCATCAAGGAGCGCCCGGACGCGATCCTGGTGAACGAGGGGGCCAACACGCTCGACCTCGCGCGCGGCATCGTCGACATGTACCAGCCCCGCAAGCGCATCGACGTCGGCACCTGGGGCATCATGGGCATCGGCATGGGCTACTCGATCGCGGCCGCGATCGAGACGGGCAAGCCGGTGCTGGCGATCGAGGGAGATTCGGCGTTCGGCTTCTCCGGCATGGAGATCGAGACGATCTGCCGGTACGGCCTGCCGGTCTGCGTCGTGGTGTTCAACAACGACGGCATCTACCGCGGCACGGACGTGAATTCCGGAGGGTCGGAGCCCGCGACGACCGTCTTCGTGAAAGGCGCGCGCTACGACAGGATGATCGAGGCGTTCGGAGGCGTCGGCGTGAACGCCACCTCCCCGGACGAGCTCAGGCGCGCGGTCAACGAGGCGATGGATTCCGGCAGGCCGACGCTCGTCAACGCCGTGATCGATCCCGCGGCCGGCAGCGAGAGCGGCCGGATCGGGAACCTGAACCCGCAGAGCGTGGTCAAGAGGAAGCAGCCGGTTCCGGAAGGGTCCGAGGTGCGGCCGTCGACCGCCGGCTGACGGCCGGCAGGGCGGGCGCGAGACGATGCCGGTGACGGGCGGGATCGATATCGGGGATCTGGTGAAGGCAGCCGGGGACGCGGTCGTGGTGACCGATCCGGCCGGCCTCGTCACCGTCTGGAACCCGGCCGCGGAGCGCATCTTCGGCTTCTCGGAGGCGGACGCGGTCGGCGCCTCGCTCGACATCATCGTGCCCGAGCGGCAGCGCAAGCGGCATTGGGACGCCTGGGCGAAGACGATGGAGACGGGAGCCACGCGCTACGGGCACGAGCTTCTGCGCGTGCCGGCGCTCCACAAGGACGGCGGAACGCTGTCCATCGCCTTCTCGATCGGGCTCCTGTTCGGGCCGGATCGGGCGGTGACGGGCGTCCTGGCGATCATGCGCGACGAGACGGCGAGATGGGCGGAGGAACGCTCGTTGAAACGGCGCGTCGCGGAGCTCGAGAGCGGCGTGGAGGTCACGCCGCTGCCCTGAGCGTCCCAGCATTCAGGTCAAGATCAGCGAAGGAGTACGCGAGATGAGCAAGCCGCTCGAAGGTATCAAGATCATCGATTTCACCCACGTGCAGGCGGGGCCGGCCTGCACCCAGCTCCTCGCCTGGTTCGGCGCGGACGTGATCAAGGTCGAGCGGCCCGGCGCCGGCGACGTGACCCGGACGCAGCTCCGCCATGTCGAGGATGCGGACGCGCTCTATTTCACCATGCTGAACTCGAACAAGCGCTCGCTGACGCTCGACACCAAGACCCCCGAAGGCAAGGAGGTGCTGGAGAAGCTGATCGGCGAGTCGGACGTGATGGTCGAGAATTTCGGCCCCGGCGCGCGCGACCGGATGGGCTTCTCCTGGAGCCGCATCCAGGAGCTGAACCCCGGCATGATCCTGGCGTCGGTCAAGGGCTTCTCCGACGGCCACCATTACGAGGACCTGAAGGTCTACGAGAACGTCGCGCAATGCGCCGGCGGCGCCGCCTCCACCACCGGGTTCTGGGACGGCCCGCCGACCGTGTCGGCCGCCGCGCTCGGCGATTCGAACACGGGCATGCACCTCGCCATCGGCATCCTCACGGCGCTCCACCAGAAGAACAAGTCCGGCAAGGGCCAGAAGGTCGCCGTGTCCATGCAGGATTCGGTGCTGAACCTCTGCCGCGTGAAGCTGCGGGACCAGCAGCGCCTCGACGCGCTGGGCTACCTGGAGGAATACCCGCAATACCCGCACGGCGAGTTCTCGGACGTGGTGCCGCGCGGCGGCAATGCGGGCGGCGGCGGCCAGCCCGGCTGGGTGCTGAAATGCAAGGGCTGGGAGACCGATCCCACCGCCTACAGCTACTTGACCATCCAGGGTCATGCCTGGGCGCCGATCTGCAAGGCGCTCGGCAAGCCCGAATGGATCGACGATCCGGCCTACAACACGGCCCGGGCGCGCCAGGACAAGATCATGGACATCTTCGCCACGATCGAGGAATGGCTCGCCGACAAGACCAAGTTCGAGGCGGTCGACATCCTGCGGAAGTTCGACATCCCGTGCTCGCCGGTGCTGTCGATGAAGGAGATCGCGGCCGATCCGTCGCTCCGGGCGAGCGGCACGGTGGTCGAGGTTCCGCACCCGAAGCTCGGCTCCTACCTGACCGTGGGAAGCCCGATCAAGTTCTCGGACATGACGGTCGAGGTGAAGGCCTCCCCGCTGCTCGGAGAGCATACGGACGAGGTCCTGGCCGATCTCGGCTACAGCCAGCAGCAGATCGAGCACCTGCACCAGGCGAAGGCCGTCTGACGCGCGCGCACGACACCCGGACGGCGCGCGGGTGCGCGCCGGCCGGGGCCGCTGACCTGATCTCGCGGCGGCCCGCATGATCCCGCCCGAACTCGCGGGCCGGCTCGGCTTCGCCCACCGGCTGCCGGTCCGGGAGCCGCTGCCGCCCGGCCTTCATCCCCTCGGCCTCTTCCCGAAGCGCAATCCGCTCCTGGTCGTGCCGCCCGGCATAGAGCCGCGACGCCCGACGCCGCTCGTGACGCTGTTCCACGGCGGCGGAGGGAGCGTAGCGAAGATCCTGCCCATGCTGCTCTCCCACGCGCAGGCGGAGGGCTTCCTGCTCCTCGTGCCGCAATCGCTGCTGCCGACCTGGGACGTCGTGATCGGCGGCCACGGCCCGGATCGCGAGCGGCTCGACGTCGCCATGTCGGAGGTCGCCTCGCGCTTCCTGCTGGATCCGGGCCGGATCGCCTTCGCGGGCCATTCCGACGGCGGCAGCTACGCGCTCTCGCTCGGGCTCGCGAACGGCCGGTTCGTCACCCACGTGATCGCGTCGTCCGCCGGCTTCCTGTCCGTCCAGATGCAGGAGGGCGCCCCACGCATCTTCATGTCGCATGGCACGCGGGACGAGCAGATCCCGATCGGCAGGAGCGGACGCGCCCATTCGGCCCAGCTCCGGGCGGCCGGCTACGACATCGTCTACCGCGAATACGACGGACCTCATGCCTGGCAGCCGGCCGTGGTGGCGGAAGCCGTCCAGTTCTTCTTGTCGGGCGAGGACGGCCCGGCCTCGTAGGGCGAGCCCTCAGGCGAGGGGAGCCGGCTCCGGCGTCGCGGCCGCCGCGATGCGGCCGTGACGGTTCGGCCTGGCCTTGATCTGCAATTCGACCTGCTTCTGACGCGCCCGCTCCGATTCGCGGTAGGCCTGGTTCCGGCCGGCGAGATATTGCTTCGGCCAGGACTGGTTGCGGGCGCCGTACCAGGCGGCCGCCTGCTTGGCGAAATAGGGGTTCGCCATATGCGGGCGGCCCAGCGCGACGAGGTCGGCCCGCCGCGTCAGCACGATCGTGTTCACCTGCCCGGGCTCGGTGATCGCGCCGACCGCCATGGTGGCCATCTTCGGCACGTTGCGGATGGCTTCCGCGAACTGCACCTGGAACATGCGGCCGTAGATCGGCTTCTGATCGCTCACCGTCTGGCCGGCCGAGACGTTGATGAGGTCGCACTCCGCCTTGCCGAAGGCGCGGGCGATCGCGAAAATGTCAGTCTCCGTGATCCCGCCCTCCGCCCAGTCGGAGGCCGAGATGCGGACGGACATCGGCCGCTCCGCCGGCCAGGCCTCCCGCATCGCCCGGAACACCTCCAGCGGGAACCTGAGCCTGTTCTCGACCGGGCCGCCATACTCGTCCGTCCGCCGATTCGTCAGCGGCGACAGGAAGGAGGCGAGGAGATAGCCGTGCGCGCAATGGAGCTCGAGGAGGTCGAACCCCGCCCGGGCGGCCCGTTCGGTCGCCTGGACGAACTCCGCCTTGACCGCCTCCATGCCGGCCCGGTCGAGCTCGCGCGGCGCCTGGCTGACGCCCGGCTCCCAGGGCAGGGCGGAGGCCGAGACGAGCGGCCAGTTCAGCGCCGTCTCCGCGAGCGGCGTGTCCGGTCTCTCCCAGCCGAGCTGGGTCGAGCCCTTGCGGCCGGCATGGCCGAGCTGCATCGCGATCTTCGCGTCGCTATGGGCGTGCACGAAGGCGACGATGCGGCTCCATTGCGCCTCGTGCGCGTCCGTCCACAGGCCGGGGCAGCCGGGCGTGATGCGGGACAGGGCGGACGGGCAGGTCATCTCGGCGAAGATCAGGCCCATGCCGCCGAGCGCGTGCGAGGTGTAATGGGTGAAGTGCCAGTCAGTGAGATTGCCGTCCGGGTCGGCCGAGTATTGCGCCATCGGCGCCATGACGACCCGGTTCGGCAGCTCGAGGCCGCGCAGGCGGTACCTCGTGAACATCGGGGTCGGGCGCGAGCGCCGGTAATCGTCCCCGGTCTCCCGCCACAGGCGCTCGTAGAACTCCGTGTCGACCCGCTCGATGAAGCCTGCATCCCGGACCGCGAGGTTGTCGTAGGTGATCGACTTCGCCCGGGCCATCACCACCATGGCGAACTGCATCGGCTCCATGTCGGTCGAGCGGTTCATGTGCTCGAACCAGGCGAGCGACACGTCGGCATTGTGCTGGACGATCTGGCAGGGCGCGCGGCGCGCCGCGTCGTAGGCCGCGAAGGCCGCCCCGATATCGGTCTCCGCGTGTTCGACCACCGCATCCGCGAGGCCGATCGCGCATTCCATGGCGAGCTTTGTGCCGGACCCGATGGAGAAATGCGCCGACGCCTTCGCGTCGCCCAGGATCACGATGTTCCCGTGCGACCACGTCTCGCAGAAGACGCGCGGGAAACGGCGCCAGAACGAGCGGTTCAGGAGGAGCGGGTGGCCGTCGAGCGGCCCGGCGAAGATCGCCTGGAGCTTCGCCCGCGAATCCTCCTCGTCGAATTCGGAGAAGCCGTGGCCCTGCCAGCAGGCCTCGTCCATCTCGAAGATCCAGGTCGAGCGGTTCGCCTCGTACTGGTAGGTGTGGCCGCAGATGACGCCGTGGGGGGTCTCCTGGAAATAGTAGTTGAACTCCCCCATCGGCCTGGTCGAGCCCATCCAGCAGAACCGGTTCGACTTGAGGGACACGGACGGGCGGAACGCCTCCCGGTGGTGCTCGCGGATCGGCGAGTTGATGCCGTCGGACGCCACCACGATGTCGGCGTCCGGGAACAGCTCGCCGAGCGCCGCCGGATCGACCCGGTCGCCGAAGCGGAGCGCCACCCCGACCTCCGTGCAGCGGCGCTGCAGGATGGTGAGGAGCGTCAGCCGCGACGTGCCGCAGAAGCCGTTCCCGCCGCAGCGGATCTCCTCTCCCTTGTAGTGGATGGCGACGTCGTCCCAATAGGCGAAGTGGTCGCGGATGAGGCCGTAGGATTCGGGGTCCCGGGACAGGAACTCGTCCAGAGTGTCATCGGAGAACACAACGCCGAAGCCGAACGTGTCGTCGGCGTTGTTCTGCTCGTGGACTTCGACGGCCCAGTCCGGTCGCGCCTTCTTGGTCAGGAGGGCGAAATAGAGCCCGCCGGGACCGCCGCCGACAACTACGATCTTCATCGCCCGTACCTGCACCGAGAGCGGCAGTCTAGGCGCGGCGCGAGGGTGGTCAAGGATGGGCGCCGTCACGGGATCCCGCCGGGCCGGCCGCGGGGGCGCTTCTCAAGACGGCCGCGACGGGGGACAAGGGGCGTCGCGGCCAGAACGGAGCGTGCCCGTGACCCGTCCCCAAGGCCTCGACAACGGCCTGACCGATTACGGCGACGCCGATTTCGCCCGCTTTCTCCGGCGCTCCTTCGCGCGCTCGATGGGCCTCTCGACGGCCCTCCTCGGCAAGCCCGTGGTCGGGATCGCCATGACGCCGTCCGGCTTCAACAATTGCCACCGCTACGTGCCGGACCTGGTCGACGCGGTGTCCAGGGGCGTGCTGGCCGCCGGCGCCCTGCCCCGGGCCTTCCCGACCGTGTCGCTCGGGGAGGTGTTCCTCAACCCGACCAGCATGGTCTACCGCAACCTCATGGCCATGGACACGGAGGAGATGATCGGCGCCCAGCCGATGGATGCCGTCGTGCTGATCGGCGGATGCGACAAGACGGTGCCGGCGCAGCTGATGGGCGCGGCCTCGGCCGACCTCCCGGCGATCCAGCTCGTCACCGGCCCGATGTCCACCGGCCGCCACCGCGGCGAACGGCTCGGGGCGTGCACGGATTGCCGGAGCTTCTGGGCGAAGTACCGGGCCGGCTCCGTCGACGGCAAGGAGATCGACACGGTCGAGGGCCGCCTCTCCGTGACGGCCGGGACCTGCGCGGTCATGGGCACCGCCTCCACCATGGCGTGCATCGCCGAGGCGCTCGGGATGTCGCTGCCCGGCACGGCCGCCATCCCGGCCGTCCACGCCGACCGTCTCGTGGCCGCGGAGGAAAGCGGCCGGGCGGCGGTCGCCCTCATCGAGCGGTCGATCCGGCCGAGCGAGGTGATCACGGAGAAGTCGGTCGAGAACGCCTTCCGGGTGCTGATGTCGGTCGGCGGCTCGACCAACGCCGTGATCCACCTCGCGGCCGTCGCCGGGCGGCTCGGCATCCGGGTGTCGAACGCGCGCCTCAACGCCATCTCGGACGAGACGCCCGTCCTGGTCGACCTGAAGCCGGTCGGCGACGGCTATATGGAGGATTTCCACGCGGCCGGCGGGATGGGCGCGCTCCTGCGCGAGCTGAAGCCGCTTCTCCACCTCGACACGGTCGATGTCACCGGCCGCACCCTCGCCGAGCGTCTGGCGGAGCCGCTCGACTGGGTCGACCGCCGGATGATCCGGCCCTACGGCGACCCGATCTCTCCCGTCGGCGGGCTCGTCGCGCTCGCCGGCACGCTCGCGCCGGACGGCGCCATCTTCAAGCGGGCCGCCGCGACGCCGGCCCTGTTCGAGAGCGAGGGCCGGGCGGTGGTCTTCACCGGCCTCGCCGACCTCGCGGCGCGCATCGACGATCCCGACCTCGACGTGACGCCGGGCGACGTCCTCGTCCTGCAGAATATCGGGCCGCACGCCGCCGGGATGCCCGAAGCCGGCTACCTGCCGATCCCGAGAAAGCTCGCCCAGGCCGGAATCAAGGACATGGTCCGCGTCTCGGACGGCCGCATGTCCGGCACGGCCTTCGGCTCCGTCGTGCTCCACGTGGCACCGGAATCCGCGATCGGCGGCCCGCTCGCGGCCGTCCGGAACGGCGACCGCATCCGGCTCTCCGTCTCGAAGAAGCGCATCGACCTCCTGGTCGAGGAGGCCGAGATCCGCCGCCGTCTCGCCGGATCCGTCCCGCCGCCGAAGCCGAAGCGCGGCTACAAGGCGCTCTACCGGAGGGCCGTCCTCCAGGCGCCCGAAGGCTGCGACTTCGACTTCCTCAGGGGAGAGGAGGCGTGACGGCGCCGCTCGCCGCGGCCGTGGCGATCGCGGATCGCCGCGACGATGCCCGGAACCGTCCAGGATCGGCCCCATGAACCCGTTCACCTTCCAGACCACGCCCAACATCCTGTTCGAGCCCGGCGCGGCCGCGAGGCTGCCGGAGATCGTGGGCGCGTTCGGCGCGACCCGCGTGATGCTCGTCACGGATCGTGGCGTGCGCGGCGCGGGGCTCACCCGGTCGGCCGAGGCCGCCCTCGCGGCGGCCGGAGCGAGCGTCGGCATCTGCGACACCGTCCTGCCCGACCCGCCGGCAGAGGTGATCGAGGCCGCCGCCGCCCGCGCCCGCCGGGAGGGGACGGAGCTTGTCCTGGCGATCGGCGGCGGCTCGGCGCTCGATACGGCGAAGCTCGTCGCCTACCTGGCGCGGACGGACGAGCGGCTGGACGCGATCTACGGCGTCGGCCTCGCGAAAGGAGAAACGGCTGCCGCTCGTGCTCGTCCCGACCACGGCCGGGACGGGATCGGAGGTGACGCCGATCGCGATCGTGACGACGCCCGCGAGCGAGAAGAAGGGAGTGGTCTCGGCGAAGCTCCTGCCTGACTGGGCCGTGCTCGACCCCGAACTGACGCTCGGGCTCCCGGCGGCGGTCACGGCCGCGACCGGCATCGACGCCATGGTCCACGCGATCGAGGCCTATACGAGCCGGCACAGGAAGAACCCGCTCTCGGACCAGCTCGCCCGGCAGGCCTTGGGGCTCCTCTCGGCGAACATCCGCACCGCCTGCCGGGACGGGACGGACATGGAGGCCCGGGCCGGGATGCTGCTCGGCGCGATGCTGGCCGGCATGGCGTTCGCGAACGCACCCGTCGCGGCCGTGCACGCCCTCGCCTATCCGCTGGGCGCCCTGTTCCACGTCCCGCACGGCCTCTCGAACGCGCTCGTGCTCGGCGGCGTCCTCCGGTTCAACCTTCCGCACGCCGAGA
>CALMTJ010000425.1:0-3156 GCA_937872715.1 uncultured Methylobacteriaceae bacterium | reverse complement strand
ATCCTGGACCCGTCGGCCGCAGGGCTCCCGCCGGCGGAGGCGGCGGGCCGCTTCGTCGCGAGCCTTGCGGCCATCTGCCGGGATTGCGGCGTCCCGGAGACGCTGGCGGCCGTCGGGGTCGCGGACACGGATCTCGAGCGGCTCGCGACGGACGCGATGAAGCAGATGCGGCTCCTCGTGAACAACCCCCGCGAGGTCACCTACCGGGACGCCCTCGCGATCTACGCGGACGCCCTCGCCGGCCGTCCCTCGCCGGCGTCCAGCCTCGCGACGGAGGCCGGGCCATGATCCTGGACGCCTCGGAGACGGCCGCCGCAGGGCTCGGGCAAGCTGGTTCAGAGCGCCCAACAAACCGGATGACGACCGCGTCGACGGGCTCGCTCGCGGCAGCGTCCGACCGGGACTTCGTGCTGGCCGATTGGCCGATGGACGAGTTCATCCGGAAGTCGATCTGGCACCGTGTCGCCGCGATCTCTTTCGTCGAGGCCGGGTCGGCGGCCGCAGGACGGCGGCGAACTCTGCGCCGTCGAGTATTGCCAGAACGGTGGCCCAGGCTGGAAATGTGCATACTCGCTGTTGTTCAGGCCTGCGGCAGACATCGCGCGAGGAGGTCGATCATCTCCCGCACGGTAGCCGGCACGAGGGTGCGATGCGGGAACAGGGCGAACAACGGGAGAGTACGCTCGCGCCAGGCGGGCATCAGCTCAAGGAGCCGGCCCGCATCGAGATGACCGCGAACGGCGAAGTCCGGGAGGAGCGCGAGCCCGCGCCCGTTTACCGCGAGGGCGAGCAGGAAAGCGATGTCTGACGCCCTGATCTGGCCGGTAAGCGCGACCTCCTCGACCGCGCCGTCGTCGCGGACGAAGCGCCAGCTGTCCGGAACGCGGGTCTGCGTGTAGATTAAAGCATTGGAGAGCGGCAGGTCGGACGGACGGACCGCCGGCGGGTGCCGCGCCACGAAATCCGGCGAGGCGACGAGAAGCAGCCGGTAATTGGCGAGACGACGCGAAAGGAGGGCGCTGTCTCCCAGCTCGCCAAGGCGCAGCAATAGGTCGTAGCCTTCTGCCAGCATGTCAACGTTGCGCTCGGAGAAGGAGAGGTCGACAGTCACGTCCGGAAAGCGCTCGGCATAGGTCGCGATCGGTCCGACCAGGACGGCTGAACCAAACGCCAGGGGTGCCGCGATCCTGAGTCGCCCGGAAGGCCGGCCCGAGCCCGCCGCGACCTCGGTTTCCGCGACTCTTACCTCTTCGAGGATCGCCACGCAGCGGCCGTAATAGCGCTCGCCCGCCGGGGTGAGGTTGAGGCGGCGCGTCGAACGATTGAGAAGGCGCGCGCCGAGCCGCTGCTCAAGCGCGCGCAGATGACGGCCGGCCATTTCAGGAGACAGGGCACAGAAGCGTGCGGCGGCAGCGAGGCTGCCCCGTTCCACCGCCTGCCGGAAGACCTCCATGCCGGTAAGCGCGTCCAAGCCCATTGTCCACTCTCCGTTCGGGGATCATCGACACCTGCGGCGATTACACGGCGGAACGTTCGTGCGTAAGCACGGGCCCGCACAGGAGCTCTCCATGACCCGTTCGACCGTTCGGACCCGTGGCGCCGAAATCTCCTATCTGGAGTTGGGCGCCGGAAAGACCGTCTACGTCTTCCTGCATTACTGGGGTGGCTCCGGCCGGACCTGGGAGGCCGTTATGGCCAAGCTCGCGCCCGGCGCACGATGCATCGCGCTCGATGCACGCGGCTGGGGCCGTTCGCAGGCGCTGGACGAGCGCTACGATCTCGACGCGATGGCGGACGACGCCGAAGACGTCGTCGCCGCGCTCGGGCTCACACGCTACGTGCTCGTCGGCCATTCCATGGGCGGTAAGGTCGCCCAGATCGTCGCGGCGAGAGGGGCGGCCGCGCCCGCCGGGCTCGTGCTCATCGCGCCGGCGCCGCCGGACGCCATGCCGGTCTCGGCCGAGCAGCGGGACGCGATGCTCGCCTCCTACGGGTCGCGCGCCGGGGTGGAGCAGGCGCTCTCTGTCCTCGCCGGGCGGCCCCTGAGTCAGCCGGACCTCGAGCAGGTCGTCAGCGACACGCTCGCAGGAGCTCTGGAAGCCAAACGGGAATGGACCGAGCGCGGCATGATCGCGGCCGTCGACCGGCGCCGCCTCCGCGCCTTTCCGGGCCCCGTTCGCATCGTGGTCGGCGAGCGCGACCGTGTGGAGCGACCCGAGTTGCTCCGCGCCGCCTTCGCTGACGTCCTGCCGCAAGCCGTCATGGAGACGATCCCCGAGATCGGCCACCTCTCGCCTCTCGAGAACCCCGACGCGGTCGCGTCGGCCTGCCGAGCCATCGCTTCGGAGCTGCAGCCATGACGGGAGTCGAGACTGGGACGGCGCGACCGCGGGTCCCGCTGTTCGAGGTCGGCATGGTGCTCTATCCCGCCTTCACCCTTCTCGATCTCGCCGGTCCGGAAGCCGTTCTGCGCCCTCACGGCCGCATCCATCTCCTGTCGAAGACACTTCGTTCGGTCCGCTCCGACGGCGGGGTGGAGATCGGTCCCACGACGCTCCTGTCCGACTGCCCTTCCGAGCTCGACGTGCTATTCGTTCCTGGCGGCCTCGGCACGCACGCGGCCATGGCTGACCGCGACTTCGTAGATTTCATCGGCCGAGCCGGCCGGTCGGCACGCTATGTCACTAGCGTCTGCACGGGTTCATTGCTCCTCGCGAAAGCCGGTCTTCTGGACGGCTACAGGGCGGCGACGCATTGGGCTCTCCACGACGAACTCGCGGCCACGGCGGCGCACGCCACTCGCGACCGAGTTGTGAAGGATCGCAATCGCATCACGGGCGGTGGCGTTACGGCAGGTCTCGATTTCGGCCTGGCGCTCCTCGCGGAACTGCGCGGCGAGTATGCAGCAAAGCTGAGCCAGTTGATGCTGCAATACGATCCCTCTCCGCCCTTCGAAGCCGGAGCGCCTGAGACCGCTGGTCCCGAGCTGACGTCCCGCGCGCTCGCCGCATTTCGGGATGCCGTCCAAGCCGTCAACACTGCCACCGGCCCCGCGTGATAGGGCCGCCTCGGGTTGATGACGGTGGGCTGGTGGGCTGGTTGCCTAGCATTACAGTTGCAGATTTGTTGGGTGTCTGAATCGATGGGCGACCATGA
>CALMTJ010000424.1:6346-7292 GCA_937872715.1 uncultured Methylobacteriaceae bacterium | reverse complement strand
CCGTCGACATGCACCAGCCCGGGATCGAGGTTCGGCCATTGAGGGAGATGACCGGGCGGGCGCTGTTCAACGAGGTGTTCCTGTCCGACGCCCGGGTGCCCGACACCGCCCGGATCGGTGAGCGCAACGGGGGCTGGGCGGTCGCCCCCCCCCGCCCCCACCACCTCCAGCTCTGGGCCGATGCCGGGCTCCGCCTGCGATTCGAGGCGGCCTTCGCTGAGACCGGCAGCATCCGGGGCTTCGAGGCGAGGTTCCACGCCAAGGATGGCGCGGAGATCGATTGCATCCTCTCGGCCGAGATGGTCACGATCAGCGACCAGCGCTGCATTCTGTGCGCGTTCCAGGACATCACGGAGCGGAAGCGATCGGAAGGCGAGCTCGTCGCCGCGATCGACGCCGCGATGTCGGACGCGTCCTGGTTCAGCCGCGGCGTCATCGAGAAGCTCGCGGCCATGCGGCAGGTGTCCGGACCCGTGTCGTCGTCGGTCAGGCTCCAGGACCTGACGGCGAGGGAGCGTGAGATCCTCGGCCTGATCTGCCGGGGCGCTCGCGACGCGGCGATCGGCAGCGAGCTCAGCCTGTCGCCGCACACGGTGCGGAACCACGTCGCCTCGCTCTATCGGAAGCTCGGAATCAACCGGCGGAGCGACGTCGTGATCTGGGCGCGCGAGCGCGGGCTCGACGGCACGGTCGCGAAGAAGCCGGGGGCGAAACGCGAAAAGTAGGATTCTACTAGAAGAACACGCGATCCCGATCATTGTCCGGAGCCGGGATCGGCTCACCTCTGCAGCACCGGACGAGGCCCCAAGATCGGGCCGTCCGCAGCAGCAGAGGAACTCCCATGCCCGAGACGTTTTCGAGTTTATCGCGAGGCAGCGGGGACGCGCCTCATCTCAGCCCGGTCACGCCGGCGGAGGATGCCCGCACCCGCCTGCTCAACAAGGTG
>CALMTJ010000424.1:2382-6336 GCA_937872715.1 uncultured Methylobacteriaceae bacterium | reverse complement strand
ATCCTGATCAACAAGGTGTCGTGGGGAGCGATCCTGGCCGGCGTGGCGACCGCGCTCGTGAGCCAGATCATCCTCAACATGATCGGCATCGGGATCGGCGCCTCGACCCTCGACCCGATGACGAACGACAACCCGGCCGCCAGCACCTTCTCGATCGGGGCCGGGATCTGGTGGGCGTTGTCCGGCATCATCGCGGCCTTCGTCGGAGGTTACGTCGCGAGCCGGCTGTCGGGCCGGCCGAAGGAATCGACGGGTGGCTGGCACGGCCTCACCTCCTGGGCGGCGACGACGCTTCTCGTCTTCTACCTCCTCAGCACGGCCGTCGGCAGCCTCGTCGGCGGCGCCTTCAGCACGGTCGGCAGCGCGCTCGGCGGGCTCGGGCGCAGTGCCGGCACGGCGGTTCAGGCCGCGGCCCCGGCCCTCGCCAACGCGTCCGACCCGTTCTCGTCCATCGAGCAGACGGTACGGCGCTCGACCGGCAACGATCCGGCGGCGCTCCGTGACGACGCGGTCGCCGCCACTCGCGATCTCCTGACCGGCGATCCCGCCAAGGCGAACGATGCTCGCGAGCGTGCCGCCCAGGCGCTCGCCCGCTCGCAGAACATCCCGGTCGATGAGGCCCGCAGCCGCGTCGCCGGGTACGAGAAGCAGTACCGCGATGCCGCCGAGACGGCGAAGCGTCAGGCCGCCCAGGCGGCCGATATCGCCGCGAAGGCCGTGTCGCGGGGCGCGCTCCTCGGCAGCCTCGCTCTCCTCCTGGGAGCACTCGCGTCCTGGTTCGGCGGCCGCTTCGGCGCCGTCGACCCGACTGTGACGGCCGGCCTCCTCATGAGGCGCGACGTCAACCAGGCAGCCTGACCGGCTCAGCCTGCCGTCGCCGCGAACGCGACGTCCGGGCCGGCCGAAACTGCGGCCGGCCCTCTCATCCACCGATCCGGAGCATCGAACCATCATGGATACGCAGACCACCACCACCCGCACCATCACCGCCCTTTTCGACAAGCGCTCGGACGCCATGCTGGCCGTCGAGGAGCTCGTCAGGGCGGGCATTCCCCGCAGCGCCGTGCGGGTCTCGCCCGAAACGGACGCGGCCTCGACCGGCGCCACGGCGGCCTACGACGCGAACCGCGACGAGAAGGGCTTCTGGGCCTCGCTCGGCGACCTCTTCATGCCAGACGAGGACCGCTACACCTATGCCGAGGCCCTGCACCGCGGCAGCGTCATGGTCAGCGTCTCCGTCGACGCGGCCCATGCCGACACCGCCGAAGACATCCTGGAGATTCACGGGACGGTGAACGTCGACGAGCGCGAGGCGAGCTGGCGCAAGGAGGGCTGGTCCGGCTACGCGGCCGGCGCGACGACGGGAGCCGCCGGTGCGGGCTCGTCGGCGAAGGCCACGACGGCGGGCAGCACGACCGCGCTCGGCGCGCGCGACATGGCGGACGGCGACCAGGTCATCTCCGAGGTGGAGGAGCGGCTTCGCGTCGGCAAGCGGCAGGTCGGTTCCGGCCGCGTGAAGGTGCGCAGCTACGTCGTCGAGACGCCCGTCTCCGAGCAGGTGAGCCTGCATTCGGAGACGGTCCGGGTGGAGCGCCGTCCCGTCGACCGGGCGATGGGCGCGACGGAGGACGCGTTCAAGGAGCGCACCATCGAGGCGGTCGCGACTTCCGAGGAGGCCGTCGTCGCCAAGGAGGCGCGCGTCGTCGGCGAGGTGCTCGTCCGCAAGGAAGCGTCCGACCGGACCGAGACCGTGACCGACAAGGTGCGCTCGACGAAGGTCGAGGTCGAGGAGAACGGCGTCACGGCGAAGACGGGCGTCGAGACCACGCGCCGTCCCGTCTGACCTCACGACACGCCTCGGCCGGGGATCCCGGCCGAGGCTCTTCCCGGATGGGTCCCCTGCGGGCGTCGGCGAGCCCGGGAGCAGCGTCGACGCTCAATGAATCTCCGGCTCGGCGATCCGGCCCGGGCGTGCCAGGAAGTCGAAATCGCAGCCCTCGTCGGCCTGCATCACATGGTCGGAGAAGAGGGCGCCGTAGCCGCGCCCGTAATGGGGTTCCGGCGCGATCCAGTTCTCCCGCCTGCGGGCGAGTTCGGCCTCGTCCACCAGGAGGTCCAGTCGACGCCCGGCCGTGTCGAGCCTGATCGGGTCGCCGTCCCGCACGAGCGCGAGTGGTCCTCCGACCCGGCTCTCGGGGCAGACATGCAGGATGCAGGTCCCGTAGCTCGTCCCGCTCATGCGGGCGTCCGAGATCCGGACCATGTCCCGGATGCCGGCGGCGAGCAGCTTCTTCGGGATGGGCAGCATGCCCCATTCCGGCATGCCCGGCGCCCCGACCGGCCCGGAATCCTGGAGCACGAGCACGCTGTCCGGCGTCACGTCGAGATCCGGATCGTCGATCCGGGCCTTGAGGTCGGCGAAGTTGCGGAACACCAAGGCGGGTCCGGTATGCTGGAGCAGGTTCTGCCCTGCGGCCGAGCGCTTCAGGATGGCGCCCCGCGGAGCGAGCGACCCCTTCAGCACCACGAGCGCCCCCGTCGGGTAGACCGGGTTGTCGAGGGAGCGGATCACGTCGTCGTCGAAGACGCGGGCGCCGGCGATCTCGGCCCCGAGGGTCCGTCCGGTGACGGTCGTCGTCGAGAGATCGAGATGGGCGGAGATCACGCCCAGCAGGGCCCTGATCCCGCCCGCGAAGTGAAAGTCCTCCATCAGGTAGCGGCCGGCCGGCATCACGTTGCAGATGACGGGCACGCTCTCGCTCGCCTCGGAGAACCAGTCGAGCGTCACGCCGTGGCCGAGCCGCCCCGCCATGGCGACCAGGTGGATGAGCGAGTTGGTCGAGCCGGACAGCGCCATGTCGGCCACCACCGCGTTCCGGAAGGCGGGCGCCGTCAGCACGTCTGACACCCTCAGATCCTCCCAGACCATCTCCACGATCCGCCGTCCGGCATTCGAGCACATGCGGACATGCTCCGCGTCGACGGCCGGGATCGAACTCGCGCCGGGGAGCGACAGCCCCATCGCGTCGACGAGGGACGTCATGGTCGAGGCCGTGCCCATCGTGTTGCAGGTGCCGGTCGTCCGCGTGGAGGCCTCGCTCAACTCCGACCATTCCGCGTCGCTGATCAGCCCCGCCCGGTGGTCGGCCTCCGCCTGCCACGTGCTGGACCCCGTGCCGAGCGTCAGGCCGCGCCAGCGGCCCTTCGACATCGCGCCCGCCGGGACGAAGATCGCCGGCACGTCCATCGACGCCGCCCCCATGACGAGGCCGGGCGTGGTCTTGTCGCATCCGCCGAGCAGGATCACGCCGTCCACCGGGTGCTGCCGAATCGCCTCCTCCACCTCCATGGCGAGGAAGTTGCGGTAGATCATGCTGGTCGGACGAGAGAAGCTCTCGCTCACGCTCTGGACCGGGATGACGGCCGGGACCCCGCCCGCATGCCAGATGCCGCGCTTCACGTCCTCGATCCGCTGCGGTAAATGGGCGTGGCAGGTCGCGAAATCGGACCAGGTCGATACGATGCCGATCACGGGCTTGCCGACGAAGTCGCCGGCCGTGAATCCCGCCTGCTTGATCCGGCGGTGCTTGTGCGCCCCGGCCGCGCCGGGCGCGGAAAACCAGAGCTGGCTGCGGAGATCCGCGACCTTCTTGCGCGGACGGGCGGACGGCGGTGCGGACATTGTCGCTCCTCTGGCCAGCACGGACGGCGCCGCCGGATCCCCGCCAGCCAGGTCCAGGGCCGAACGCTCGACGCTGCACCGTGTCCTCGGTGAAGGCGAGGCTAGGCCGGTCCGGCAGGATGTTCCATCCCGTCGCCGCGTTCCGGCGGGAGGCTCGCCCGAAGGGCGCGTGTCCTGATCGTCGGGCGAAGCGGGCGGTCGCCCGGTTCGCCCGTGGTCGGGATCGACACCCTCCGACCCCTCACAATCCGACGTAGCGGCTCACCATCTCG
>CALMTJ010000424.1:0-2372 GCA_937872715.1 uncultured Methylobacteriaceae bacterium | reverse complement strand
CACTATCTCGGGCTCGCCATCGATCGCCGCGCTCGTGCCGGACCAGACGGTCCGGCCCTTCTCGACCACGTAGTGCCGGTCGGCGAGCCGCTTCAGGGCGTTGATGTTCTTGTCCACCAGCAGGATCGACTGCCCTTGGGACTTCAGGGCGGACAGGCACGACCAGATCTCGGCCCGGACCAGGGGAGCCAGCCCCTCCGTCGCCTCGTCCAGTACGAGGAGGCGGGGATTGGTCATGAGGGCGCGCCCGATCGCCAGCATCTGCTGCTCGCCGCCGGACAGCGTACGGCCATATTGCCCGCGGCGCTCCTCCAGGCGGGGGAACAGGGCGAAGACGCGATCGAGCGTCCAGGGCGAGGGCCGCTTCAACCGGTTCGCCGCCGTCGCGACGAGGTTTTCGCGCACGGTGAGGGTCGGAAAAACCATGCGGCCTTCGGGCACGAGCCCGATGCCTCGGCGCGCGATCGATTCGGGCGTGCGGTTGGCGATCGGGACGCCCGCGAAGGCGACCGCGCCGTCCCGGGCCGGGAGGAGCCCCATCAGCGTGCGGATCGTGGTCGTCTTGCCCATGCCGTTGCGGCCGAGCAGCGTCACGATCTCGCCCTCCCGGATCTCGAGATTGACGTCGAACAGGACCTGGCTCGGGCCATAGGCCGCCTGGAGGTGCTCGACGCGCAGCATCACGCGTCGCCCTCCCCGAGATAGGCCGCCTTCACGTCGGCATCGGCCCGGATGTCCGCCGCCGAGCCGCTCGCCACGACCCGCCCGTAGACCAGCACCGAGATGCGGTCCGCGAGCGCGAAGACGGCGTCCATGTCGTGCTCGACCAGCAGCATGGCGATGCGGCCCTTCAGCCCGAGCAGGATCTCCACCATCTGCCGGCTCTCGCCCGCTCCGAGCCCCGCCATCGGCTCGTCGAGAAGGAGGAGCCGCGGCTCGGAGGCGAGCGCGACCGCGAGTTCGAGCTGCTTGCGCTCGCCCTGCGCGAGACCGGTCACCGGAGCGTCGCCCAGACGCGACAATCCCGCCTCCTGCAGGACGTGCCGCGCCGCCGACCGCAGCGGCTCGTCGCGCCGCGCATCGGCCCAGAAGCGGAAGCTGTGGCCCTGCCGAACCTGGACGGCGAGCGCGACGTTGTCGAGCGCGGTGTAGTCGGGCAGCAGTTCCGCGACCTGGAAGGTCCGCGCCAAGCCCTTGGCGACGCGCCCGGCCGTCGGAACGGCCGTGACGTCCTCGCCGTCGAGACGGATCGAACCGCCGTCGGGGCGGAGGTCGCCCATGATCTGGCCGATCAGCGTCGACTTGCCGGCCCCGTTCGGGCCGATGAGGGCGTGAAGCTCGCCCGGTCGAACGTCGAGCGAGATGTCGTCGGACGCCAGCAATCCGCCGAACCGCTTGTTCAGGCCGTCGATGGCGAGGAGCGGTCCGCTCATGTGGCGCCTCTTCGCGCGAGGGAGCGGGCGAGGCCGGAGAGCCCCCCGCGCCCGAAGAGCACGACCAGGATCAGGACGGGGCCGAAGACGGCCTGCCAATGCTCCGTCAGCGAGACGAGCAGCCCTTCGAGCGCGATCAGCATGGCGGCCCCGGCCACCGGCCCGAGCAAGGTGCCGGCACCGCCCAGGATCACCATCACCATGAACTCGCCCGATTGGGTCCAATGCAGCATGTCCGGGCTGACGAATCTCGCGAAATTCGCCATCAGCGCGCCCGCCATTCCGGCACCGATCCCGGAGAGGGTGAAGGCGGCGAGCTGGTAGCGATAGGTCGCGACGCCGATCGCCGCCATGCGGCGCGGGCTCTGCCGGATGCCGCCGAGGACGAGGCCGAAGCGGGAACGGACGATCCGGTGCAGCACGCCGAGATAGAGAACCCCGATCGCGAGGCAGACGTAGTAGAAGGTCGCGTCGTTGCGCATGTCGAGCCCCGGAAGCGCGTTCCGGCGCCGGAGGATCAGCCCGTCGTCGCCGCCATAAGTCTTGAGCGACACGAACAGGAAGAACACCATCTGGGCGAAGGCGAGGGTGATCATGATGAACTGGACGCCGCTCGTCCTGAGCGAGAGAGCCCCGATCACGAGGGCGGCAAGGCCGCCGAGCAGCATCGCGGCCGGCAGGGTCACGAGGAGCTGGTCGCTGCCCGGGAGGAAACCGAAGATCGGCTCGCGCGCGGCGAAATGGCTGGCCAGGATGCCGGCCGCGTAGCCGCCGATCCCGTAGAAGGCGGCGTGCCCGAAGCTGATCATCCCGCCATAGCCGAGCGGCAGATTGAGGCTCGCGGCCGCGATCGCCAGGATCACGATGCGGGCCGCCATCGTGGTCAAGGCGTCGTTGCCGACCCATGTCGCGAGGACGGGCAGCGCGATCAGGACGAGG
>CALMTJ010000423.1 GCA_937872715.1 uncultured Methylobacteriaceae bacterium | reverse complement strand
GCCTTCCAGGACCTTGCGGGTATCCGGCGAGAGGGCGAACCGCTCCACGTAGGTGACGTCCGGCAGCCATTGGTTGTGGAAGCGCGGCGCGTCGGCCGCCTCCTGCACGTTCATCCCGTAATCCACCACGTTCAGGATGCTGTGGAGCACGACGGTGATGATCCGGCTCCCGCCCGGCGTGCCCGTCACGAAGACGGGCTTGCCGTCCTTGGTGACGATGGTCGGGCTCATCGAGCTCAGCGGCGTCTTGCCGGGCGCGATGGCGTTGGCCTCGCCCTGCACGAGGCCGAAGGTGTTCGGCACCCCGACCTTGGAGGTGAAATCGTCCATCTCGTCGTTCAGGAGGACTCCCGTGCCCGCCGCCGTGACGCGCGCGCCGAACCACTCGTTGAGGGTGTAGGTGACGGCGACGGCGTTGCCCATGCCGTCCACGACCGAGTAATGCGTCGTGTTGCTGCCCTCGTGCGGCGGCACGCCCGGCTTCAGCTCGGCCGACACGCCCGCCTTCGACGGGTTGATGGCGCTCCTGATCGTCGCCGCATAAGCCTTGTCCGTCAGTCGCCCGATCGGGTTCTTCACGAAATCCGGGTCGCCGAGATAGTTGTTGCGGTCCACATAGGCGTGGCGCATCGCCTCGATCTCGTAATGGATGGCCTGGGCCGAGCCCCAGCCCAGCTCGGCCAGCGGGTAGCCTTCCAGGATGTTCAGGAGCTCGCAGATGACCACGCCGCCGGAGCTCGGCGGGGGCGCCGAGATCACGTGGTAGCCGCGGTAGTCGCACTCGATCGGCGCCATCTCGCGCGTGCGGTACCGATCGAGGTCCGCCTGGACGATCAGCCCCTTGCCGGCCTGGCTGGAGGCCACGATCGCGCTCCCGACCGGGCCCTTGTAGAAGCCGTCGGCGCCGCGTTCGCTGATCGCCCGCAACGTGCCCGCGAGGTCGGTCTGGATCAGCCTGCCTCCGGGCTGGAACGGCTTGCCCCCGTCGAGGAAGATGGCGGCCGAAGCCGGGTCCCTGCCCAGCTCCGCGCTCGCCCCGGTGAACAGGTCCACGTCGCCCTGGTCGAGCGTGAAGCCACCCTCGGCGAGCGCGACCGCGGGGGCGATCAGGTCGCTCCGCGACATCGTTCCGTACTTCTCGCGCGCCGTCTCCAGGCCGGAGACGGTGCCCGGCACCCCGACCGCGAGGTGGCCGACGAGGCTTAGCCCCTTCACGACGTTGCCGTCCTTGTCGAGATACATGTCGCGTGTGGCGCCGAGCGGCGCCTTCTCGCGGAAATCGAGGAACGTCCGGCGTCCATCCGCGAGCTGAACCGTCATGAAGCCGCCGCCGCCGAGATTGCCGGCCGCCGGATAGACGACCGCCAGCGCGTAGCCGACCGCGACCGCCGCGTCGATCGCGTTACCGCCGCGTTTCAGGACATCGACGCCGACGGCCGTCGCGAGGTGCTGCGCGCTCACCACCATCCCGTGCTCGGCCGCCACGGGGGCGAGGGAGGCGGCACGGGCCTGCGGAGCCGCCACGGACGCCGCGAGGCCCAGCCCGAAGGCGATGATCCGGAGCCGCCCTCCGGCGATGTTCGCTGACTTCAAGGACCATCCTCCTCCCGACGGGCCTACCTAAGACGGGAGCGGCCCCGCCCGTCAATGCGGCCTCATCGCGTGGAAGCCGGGATCGGTGTGGAGCTGAGGATGGCTGGGGCGCCAGGATTCGAACCTGGGAATGCCGGTACCAAAAACCGGTGCCTTACCGCTTGGCGACGCCCCAAACGGTGGGGGAGATAAGCGGGCGCGGCCGAGGTTGCAACGTGGCGTCCCGGATCGCCGGTCAGGGTCTCCGGCAGACGTAGTAGATCCACGGGTCGGTCGTGCCGTAGCCCGCCTCGTGGAGGACGTCGCCCCGGAGATCGACCGCCTCCAGCACGTCGAAGCCGGCGCGGCGGAGCTGGGCGGTCTGCTTCTCCGGCGTGATGACGTAGCTCATCAGCCCGTAGCAGCCGTCTCGAACGTCCGCCCGGGGTGTCGCGCGCGGCAGCGCCTCACCATCTCGGCCGAGTAATCCACGCCCACGTAATCGCCGGCGAGCGCCGCCAGCGCCTCCGTCGTCCGGCCGCCCCCGACGCCGATGTCGAGGAAGCGGGCTCCCGCGACGTACGGGCGGAATCTGTCGAGGATCGCGGCCTCGGCCGGCAGGAGGCCTGCCAGGCGGGCGTATTTCCGGGTCTCCCCCGGCCTGCTGTAGGTGCGCAGGTTGATGTCGGAGATGTCCGTCATGTCGCTCGGCCCGCCCTCCGGCGACGATGCCGCTCGCCGGGCAGGGCGGCAAGGAGCGATCTCCGGTATGGTGG
>CALMTJ010000422.1 GCA_937872715.1 uncultured Methylobacteriaceae bacterium | reverse complement strand
CACCTCCATGGTGGCCTTGTCCGTCTCGATCTCGGCCAGGATGTCGCCGGCCTTGACCGTGTCGCCCTCCTTCTTCAGCCATTTCGCGAGCTTGCCCTGCTCCATGGTGGGCGACAGGGCGGGCATGAGGATGTCGGTGGGCATGATTACGCTCTTATCTCAGCTCAAACGCCGCGGTCAGAGCCCACGGCCCGTCATCGCGAGCGGAGCGAAGCAAACCAGGGGCGAATGTGCCGGTGCCTGGATTGTTTCGTCGGCTCCGCCTCCTCACCAGGACGAAGCGGGCGTGGGTGGCCATTTCGACGGCTTCAGGCTCGCGCCTCGACCAGGATGTTCGTCCAAAGCTCCGCGGGATCGGGCTCGGGGTCGTTGGTCGCGAACTCGGCCGCGTCGTTCACGACCTCCCGGACCTTCGCGTCGATCCCCTTGAGCTCGTCCTCGGGCGCGCCGTGCGCTTCGAGCAGACGGCGCCGCACCTTCTCGATCGGGTCGTGCTCCTCGCGCATGCGGGACACCTCGTCCTTGGACCGGTATTTGGCCGGGTCGGACATCGAATGGCCGCGGTAGCGATAGGTCTGCATCTCCAGGATATAGGGACCCTGGCCGGAACGGGCGAAGTCGAGTGCCCGGCGGCCCGCCGCCTCGACCGCCCGCACATCCATTCCGTCGACCTGCTCGCCCGGGATGGAGAAGGACACGCCGCGCTTGGAGAAGTCCGTCTGGGCGGAAGCGCGGGTGACGGAGGTGCCCATGGCGTACCGATTGTTCTCGATCACGTAGACGACCGGCAGCTTCCAGAGCTCGGCCATGTTGAAGCTCTCGTAGACCTGCCCCTGGTTCGCCGCGCCGTCGCCGAAATAGGTCATGGAGACCTTGCCGTCCTCGCGGTACCAATTGGCCAGGGCGAGCCCCGTGCCGAGCGAGACCTGCGCGCCCACGATGCCATGGCCGCCGTAGAAGGCCTTCTCCTTGGAGAACATGTGCATCGAGCCGCCCTTCCCCTTGGAATAGCCTCCGCGGCGGCCCGTGAGCTCGGCCATGACGCCGCGCGGGTCCATCCCGCAGGCAAGCATGTGGCCGTGGTCCCTGTAACCGGTGATGACCTCGTCGCCCTCCCGGGCGGCCATCTGCATGCCGGCGACGACGGCCTCCTGGCCGATATAGAGGTGGCAGAAGCCGCCGATCAGCCCCATCCCGTACATCTGGCCGGCCTTCTCCTCGAAGCGCCGGATCAGCAGCATGAGGCGGTAGGCTTCGAGGTCCTGCTCCTTCGTGAAATCGGCGGGAGCCGCCTGCCGGTCCGGAGCCGCCGGGGCCCGGTTCTGCTTGCGCGCGGCGACTGCCATCCGCGATCCTCCGAGGTTCTTACCGGAACGGTAGACCAGTCGCGGATCGAAAGCGAGACGGGGCCTTAGGGTTCCGTCCCGGCGGGGCCGATGATCACGAGATCGTTCCTGTGCACCCGGCCGAGCACGATCCGGGCGCGCTCCTCCAGGAGGTCCCGGTCGACCTGGTCCGCCCGCAGGAGGCCGAGGCGGCGATCCCAGTCGCCGTGCTCGTCCTGCGCGCGGCCGAGCTCCTCGCGCAATTCGGCGACCTGGATCTTCAGGACCTGCTTCGCCAGGAGGCCGTTATTGCCCGTCTTGGCGCTGTGGATGAAGAACGAGACCGCGCCTCCGGCGGCTCCGTAGAGCACGAGCGGGATCAACACGGCCCGCAGGCGGCGGCGAACGACCATGGCTGAGCCTCCCACGACTTGGTTAAGGCCGGGTTAGGGAGCCTCCCCGCCCGCCGGCGGCCGGCGGGCCCTCTGGCCGAACAGCGCGAGGCAGATCCCGCCCACGATGAAGGCGAGGCCGGCGAGCTGGTAAGGGCCGGGATGCTCGCCGACGATCGGGATCGCGAGGAGCGTCCCGAGGACCGGGATCAGCGGCGGGAAGAACTGTGTGCGGGCGGCGCCCAGAACCTTGACGGCGAGGCCCCACAGCCACAGCCCGACGATGATGTTCAGCACGCCCTGGAACACGGCTTGCCCGGCCAGGAACGTCGCCGACACGGCGAGGAGCCGTGATTGTTCGGCGAGCCCGTAATAGACGAGGTAGGACAGCGACAGGACGGCCACCACCGCCGCCGCCGTGATCGGCTCGACCCGCCAGCGATGGAGCAGGACGGGGTAGAAGCCCCACAGGAGGCCGGTCAGCACGAATAGGCCGTCGCCGACGAGCGTCGCGGGGCCGGTCGGCGCGACCGTGCCGGCCAGCATGACGCAAAGGAGACCGAGCAGGATGGAGCCCAGCCCGAGCAGCGTCGGAACCGTCGGGGCGGCCCGGGCGCTCGCGAGCCCGCAGACGACGCCGACGGCGGTCACGGTGCCGGGGCCGAGCGCGGCGC
>CALMTJ010000421.1 GCA_937872715.1 uncultured Methylobacteriaceae bacterium | reverse complement strand
CGCCGGACGCGACCGGCGGCGACGCGCGCCGGCGGGCGCTCGACGGGCTGCTCGGCGGCCCGGAGGGCACGGACGCGGCCTCGCTCGACCTGAGCGGCGTCGGCGCGGCCGGGATCGTCGCGCGTTCCGCGAAGCTGGACGGCGCGCTGCTCGAAGGCGCCGACTTCTCCGACGCCGACATGAGCGGCGCCTCGCTCGCCGGGATCGTCGGCGGCGAGATCTGCTTCGAGCGGGCGATGCTGGAGGATGCGAGCTTCGCGCGCGCCAGCATGCGGTACGGGCGCTTCCGCGCCGCGCTCCTCGACGGCGCCGATTTCGAGGGCGCCGACCTCTGGGGCTGCGACCTGTCGCATGCCGATGCGGACGACACCGTGTTCCGGGGCGCGCGGCTCGACGAAGCCGATCTCAGCGACACGAACCTCACCCATGCCGATTTCTCGCGCGCCAGCCTCCGGAAGGTGAACCTCGCGGGGTCGCGGCTGCACGGCGCCATCTTCACGGACGCGAAGCTCGACGGCGCGAACCTGTCCGGCGCCGACCTCTCCGAGACGACGCTCGTGCGGGTGAACCTCACCACCTGCGACCTCCGGCACGCCCGGCTCGCGGGCGCCTGGCTCAGCGGGACGCGGATGCGGGTCGACCAGCTCGGCGGCGCGGTGGGCGAGGAGGTCGCGGGCGATTACGCGGCCGCCCGGACGAGCTACCTGACGTTGGAGCGCAACCTCCTCAGCCTCGGCAGCAAGGACGAGGCGAGCTGGGCCTACAGGAAGGCCCGCCGCATGGGGCGCTATCACGAGGGCGCCGAGGCCCGGGCGGCGTGGCGGCGGCGGGACTGGGCCGCGCTCGCGGTGAACGGCTACGGCTGGACGGCCGACCGCTTCGTCGAATGGCTCTGCAATTACGGGGAAAGCCTGTCCCGGATCATGCGGGCCTTCTGCATCCTGATCGCGATCTTCGCCGGCCTGTACGGGCTGACCGGCGGACTGATCCCGGAAGGCGGCGATGCCGGCCGGCCGCAGCGGGGCGTCCTCGACCTCGTCAGCTACAGCGCGCTGAACATGCTGACCTCCAACCCGCCCGAGATCGGCGTGAAGCCGGTCGGCCGCGTGACGAACCTCCTGGTCGGGATCCAGGGCGCGAGCGGGATCGTGCTGATGGGCCTGTTCGGCTTCGTGCTCGGGAACCGGTTGAGGAGGTGAGGCGCGTGTTGTGAAAGTCGGTTCACGATGCCGGAGCCTCACACCTCCTTCATCCTGAGGTGCCGACCGCAGGTCGGCCTCGAAGGACGCACGACGTGTCGGCGTGCCGCCCGGTCAAGCCGGGGTGCGTGCTTCGAGGCTCGCCTGGAGGCGAGCACCTCAGCATGAGGAGGGAGGAAGCTTCCATCCCTTTCCCGCGTCACAGCCGGCGTTCCAGCTCGTGCCGCTGGATCTTGCCGGTGGCGCTGCGGGGGAAGTCGGCGAAGGCGATGAAGCGGACGGATTTCGGCCGCTTGTAGCCGGCGAGCTCACGGCGGCAGATCGCCTCGATATCGGCCTCCGTCAGCCCGTCCGACTGCGGGGCCACGAAGGCGACAGGGACCTCGCCCCAGCGGTCGTCCTTCCGGCGCACCACGGCGGCGTCCCGGATGCGGGGATCGGCCAGGAGGACGCGCTCGATCTCGGCCGGGTAGATGTTCTCCCCGCCCGACTTGATCATGTACTTCGCCCGGTCGACGAAATCGTAGGAGCCGTCCGGGTTGCGGCGGAACAGGTCGCCCATCCGGAACCAGCCGTCCCGGAAATCGCGCGCATTGGTCTCGGGAGCGCCCCAATAGCCGCTGAACACGGTCGGTCCCCGGATCGCGACCTCGCCGGGCTCGCCGTCCGGCACGTCCGTCCCGTCCGGGTCGAGGAGCCGGATGTCGCAGAGCGAGCTCTGGCGCTTGGACAGGGACGCCGGCACCTCGCCCGGCGGGAGCAGCGAGGCGGAGGCCGGCGGCAGCCCGGTCTCCGTCGCGCCGAAGCTGTTCAGGTAGGGGCAACCGAGGAGGCCCGTCAGCCGTGCGATGAGTGCGGTCGGGACGAGATCCGCCATCGCGCCGCAGGCCCGCACGCCCTTCGGGACGGTGCCCGTGTCCTCCAGGATCTCGACGACCGGCTCGATCGAGCCCGGGATCAGGAACAGCCAGCCGATCTCGTGGCGGGTCGCCGCGTCCACGATAGCCCGCGGATCGAACCCGTCGATCACGATGGCGGGCGCGCCGGACATCAGCGCGCCCAGCACCTGGTCGGTCGAGCCCATGTGGAAGAGCGGCGCCCAGGCCACGAACCCGTCCCGCTCCGTCGCCCGGATGTCGTGGCGGAGCGCGTTCATGCGGGCGATCTCGGCCCGATGGCTGACGAGCGCGCCTTTCGGCAGACCGGTCGTGCCGCTCGTGTAGAGGATCACGAGGCCGTCCTCGGGGTCGACCTCCGGATCCGGACCGTCGGGATCGCCCTCTTCCAGGAGCGCGTCCCAGCCTTCCTCGATGACGAGGACCGAAAGGTCCGAGACCGCGAGCCCCTCCAGCACGGCCCGGTAGCGTTCGGACACGATGGCGAGCTTCGGTCCGACCAGCGTCAGGCAGTGGCGGAGCTCCGGCCCGGCGAGGCGCCAGTTCTGGCAGGCGACGATCGCGCCGAGCCGGGCCGCCGCGAGCTCCAGCTCGACATATTCCGGCCGGTTCTCGGACAGGATCGCGACGCGGTCGCCCCGGCCGATGCCCCAACGGGCGAGGGCGTCCGAAAGGCGCCGCACCCGGCCGTCGAGCTCGGCATAGCTGATCCGGCGCGCTCCCGCCTCCATCGCGAGCGCAGCGCCGTCCCGCCGCGCGCGCGATCGGAACAGCCCGTAGACCGTCAGCGCCCCGGCCCTGGCGACCGCCGCCTCCGTCATCGACCCTCCCGCATCCTGGTCCGCGAATCCCGTGCTGGGACAGCCGCGTCGCCGATCCCGTTCCGGTGCGGCTTCGCCCGTCCGTTTACGGTCCCTTAGGCTTTCCAGGATATCACCGCTTCATCCAGTTTTCTGGATCTCGAGTGGCCCGCCACTCTGTTTGATGCCTCCCTGTTACCACTTTCAGCCGCCCTCCAGGGGGCGGCTTTTCTTTTCCCCGCCGCGGCTGTTAACCTTCATGAAGCGTGAACGGAGCGGCTTCGCCGGTAAGGCGCTAATCCTGCTCCCTGTCGACGGTCGGGCGCGGACCTGACCCGAAACGGGTCGGGACGGCCGTCTTGTGGAGGGCGTTGTGTCGAGTCAGCCTGAACGCGTGGTCGAAGCCGATCTGTCCCTGGTCCGGTTCGGGACGAGCTTCGTCAAATCCGAAGCCTTCCGGTCCCTGTTCAAGGAGGGAATGGCGCTCGTCGAGGATACGGCCGAATACCTGGACGGCGCGGGCCGGACGGAGTCGAACCGGCTCGGCCGCTCGGCCGCCCTCGCCTATGCCAGCGAGAGCATGAGGCTGACGACCCGCCTCATGCAGATCGCCTCCTGGCTCCTCGTGCAGCGGGCCGTGGCCGAGGGCGAGATCACGACGGACCAGGCGCGTCGCGAGAAGGAGCGGGTGAAGCTCGCCGCCCAGAGCGTCTCCGTGTCCGAGCGGGATTTCGAGCTGCAGCCGGAGCGTTTTCGCGAGCTCGTCACGATGTCGCTCCGGCTCCACGCCCGCGTCCTCCACCTCGACGGCCTCCTGGCCGCCGCCGCGGACGCCCCGACGGCCCGGCGCGGCAACCCGGTCGCCATCCAGCACGATCTTCTCCAGCTCGCCTTCGGGGGCCGCCGCCCCGCACCGCTGGAGATCGTGACGGTCTGAGAGCGAGGGCTTCGGCACCACTGCTAACCGTCGCCGCGCTACCCTCCCCCTTGCGGGG
>CALMTJ010000420.1 GCA_937872715.1 uncultured Methylobacteriaceae bacterium | reverse complement strand
GGCGAGCCGGCCGGCCAGTTCGGCCGGGAGGCCGGCCCCGACCAGGTCTCCGGCGCGCTGCCGCGAGCCCGACAGGGCCTCCGGTGACAGCGCTCCCGGGAGCGCCGCTTCCACCTCCGCGATCCCGGCCCCGTATTGCGCGACGACCTCCTCCAGCCCGCGCGTGCGGAAGTCGACGTTGCGGATGAACCAGACGATGCGGGACACCGTCAGGTCCTGCACCCGTCCGTAGAGATCGAGCTGGAGGTCGCCCGGGACGCGCCCGTCCAACGCGTCCAGGGCACCGTTCAGCGCGATCAGGCCGAAACTGTCGCGCGTCGCCGCGTAGGCGGCCGCGATGGCGGGCGCGGTCGCGCCCGTGTCGTCCACGAGCCGGGTCACGATGGCCGGGCCGCCCCGGTTGACGATGGCGTTGGCGAGCTGGGTCGCGATGATCTCCCGCCGCAGCCGGTGGCCCGCCACCGCGTCCGGGAAACGCCCGCGGAGATCGGCCGGGAAATAGCGTTCGAGCTCGCGCCCGAGATAGGGATCGTCCGGCACCGCGCTGTCCAGGAGCTCGTCGTGCAGCGCGAGCTTCGCGTAGGCGAGCAGCACCGCGAGCTCCGGCCGGGTCAGGCCGCGCCCGTCCTTGCGGCGGGACTCCACCGTCGCGGGATCCGGCAGGAACTCGATCGCCCGGTCGAGCCGCCCGACGCCCTCGAGCGCCGACATGAGCCGTTCGAGGAAGCCGAGGTCCCCGACCCCGCGCCGCTCGGCGAGCGACAGGGCCAGCGTCTGAAGGTAGTTGTTGCGGAGCACGAGACGGCCGACCTCGTCCGTCATGGCGGCCAGGAACGCGTTCCGGCCCTCGCCCGTGAGCCGCCCGTCACGCTCCGGCCCGGCCAGCGCGATCTTGATGTTCACCTCCACGTCGGAGGTGTTGACGCCGGCCGAGTTGTCGATGGCGTCCGTGTTGAGCCTCACCCCGGCGAGCGCCGCCTCGATCCGGCCGCGCTGCGTCATGCCGAGATTGGCGCCCTCGCCCACCACCTTCGCCCGGAGCTGCGAACCCGTGATCCGGATCGCATCGTTCGCCCTGTCGCCGGCCTGGGCGTCCGTCTCGGCCGAGCCCCGCAGGTAGGTGCCGATCCCGCCGAAGAAGAGGAGCCCGACCGGTGCCCGCAGGATCGCGGTCAGCACGGCGGCGGGCGACGGCTCCGCTTCGGCGATGTCGAGCGCCGCCCGCGCCTCGGCCGAGAGCGGCACGGATTTCAGGCCGCGCGAGAACACGCCGCCGCCGGGCGAGATCAGGCTCCGGTCGTAATCGCCCCAGGACGAGCGCGGCAGGCCGAAGAGGCGCTTGCGCTCCGCGAAGGACGCGGCCGGATCGGGATCGGGGTCGATGAAGATGTCCCGGTGGTCGAAGGCTGCGACGAGCTTCAGCTTCTCCGACAGCAGCATGCCGTTGCCGAACACGTCGCCGGACATGTCGCCGACGCCGACGACCGTCACGGACTCCGACTGGATGTCGGTGCCCATCTCCCGGAAATGGCGCTTCACGGCCTCCCAGGCCCCTCGGGCCGTGATGCCCATCGCCTTGTGGTCGTAGCCGACCGACCCGCCGGACGCGAAGGCGTCGCCGAGCCAATGGCCGGTCTCGACCGAGATGGCGTTGGCGGTGTCGGAGAAGGTGGCGGTGCCTTTGTCCGCCGCCACCACGAGGTAGGGATCGTCCCCGTCGAGCCGCACCGTGTCCGGCGGCGGCACCACGGCGTCGCCCCGGAGGTTGTCCGTGAGGCTGAGCAGCGTCCGGATGAAGATCCGGTAGGCTTCCGTGCCTTCCGCCATCCAGGCCGCGCGATCGGAGGCCGGCGGGAGCCGCTTCGGGAAGAAGCCGCCCTTGGCGCCGACCGGCACGATGACGGCGTTCTTCACCTGCTGCGCCTTCACGAGGCCGAGGATCTCCGTCCGGAAATCGGTCGGCCGGTCCGTCCACCGGATGCCGCCCCGCGCGACCTTGCCGAAGCGCAGGTGCAGCGCCTCGACCCGCGGGCTCGACATGAAGATCTCGTATAGAGGATGGGGCTTCGGCAGCTCCTCCACCTTGCGGGCGTCGAACTTGAAGGCGACGACCTCCGGCGGGAGCCCGTCCGGGCCGCGCTGGAAGAAGTTCGTCCGGATCGTCGCCTCGACGAGGTTGACGAACCGGCGCAGGATGCGGTCGTCGTCGAGGCTCTCCACCGTGCGGAGCGCCTCCGTGATCTCCGCCCGGTCGGCTTCGCCGCCCCGGGCCGCCTCTCCCTCGCCGGGTCCGAAACGGCCGTGGAACTGCCGGACGATCAGCGCCGCGACCGCCGGATGGCGGCCGAGCGCGGCCGCGAGGTATTCCTGGCCGTAGGGGACGGTGATCTGGCGGAGGTAGCGGCCATAGGCGCGCAGCAGCGCCGCGTCCCGCCATCCGAGCCCGGCCTCCAGGACGAGGGCGTTGAACCCGTCCGAATCGGCGAGGCCCCGGAACACGGCGAGCAGCGCCGCCTCCACCCCGGCCTGGACCGCCTCGACATCGACCGGGCGGCCGGTGGCGCGCTCGAGCGCCATGTCGTGGAGCCACACCCGGCCGCCCTCGTCCGAACCTGCCGATTCCACCCGGTAGGTGCGCTCGTTGACCACCCGGAAGCCGAGCCGCTCCAGGAGCGGCACGCGCTCGGAGAGCGGCAGGCTGGCGCCTCGCGAGAACAGCTTGAGGTTCACCCGCTCCGGCGGATCGCGGTCGCGCCGGTAGAGGTCGACGGCGCGGGGCGACGCCTCGGAGAGCTGCTCGATCCGGCCGATATCGGCCTGCGCCTGGGCGGCGTCGAACGCCTCCCGGTAGGCGGCCCCGAACGCGCCCGAATAGCGCGAGGCGAGATCGCGGGCGCTCGGCCCCGGCAAGGAGGCGAGGAGCGCGTCGGACAGCCGGTCGGCCCAGGTGCGGACGATCGCGGCGACCCCGCGCTCCACGGCGTCCCGGTCGACGGACGGCGTCGGCGTGCCGTCGCGGCCGACGATCACGTGGGTGCGGGCGAGCGGCCCGTCCGGATAGGCCGGGTAGGAGGCGGACAGGCGTCCGTCGAAGGTCTCGGCCAGGAACAGGCCGATGCGCCGCCGCACCTCCGTATCGTAGCGCTCCTTGGGCACGAACACGATGACGGAGACGAAGCGGTCGTACGGGTCCGTCCGGACGAGCGCCCGGATGCGCGGGTGGGCGGAAAGGCGGAGCAATTCGAGCGCGAACGGGAACAGCGTGTCGGTTTCGATTTGGAACAGCTCGTCGCGCGGATAGGCCTCGAGCACCTCCGTCAGCGCCCGCCCGTCGAAGCTCGACGGGTCGAAACCGGCGCGGGCCAGCACCGTTCGCACCTTGCGGCGCAGGTACGGTGTGTCGGCCGCGGGCGTCGTGTAGGCGGAGCCGGTGAACAGCCCGACCAGGGCGAGCTCGCCCCACAGCCTCCCGCTGGCCGAGAACACCTTCGCGCCGACGTAATCGAGATAGGCGCGCCGATGCACGCGCGACTTCACGCTGGCCTTCGTCACGAGGAGCAGGTTCGGCCGGCCCATGAAGCTCGTGATCTCGGGCGTGATCGCGACGAGTTCGCGGCCGCGCTTCAGCACCTCGAGAGCCGGGTCGGCCAGGAGCCCGAGGCCCGACCCGTCGAGCGGCTCGGTCTCCTCGAAACCGTCCTGCACCCTGTAGGCCCGCATCCCGAGCAGGGTGAAATGCCCGTCCGCCAGCCAGTCCAGGAAGGCCGCGGCCTCCGCGAGCTCGTCCCCGTCGACGGCCGGCGGGTTGGCCCGATAATCCGCCGCGAGACCGGCGAACTGCTCCCGCATGCGGCCGGCATCCGCCGCGACGGACGCGACGTCGGCATAGACGGCGAGAAGGCCGGACAGGAGACCGTCCCGGTCGGGGCCGGGCGGGACGGGGTCGAGATGGATGTGGATCAGGCTCTCGCGAGGCCCGCCGCCGGCCCCGGCGAGCAAGACCTCCGGGGCGGCCCCGCGCGAGACGGACAGGATCGGGT
>CALMTJ010000419.1:3226-15945 GCA_937872715.1 uncultured Methylobacteriaceae bacterium | reverse complement strand
GGCCATGACCATGCGGCGCTGCGCCGCCCGCTCGGCGACGCGCCGCATGGTCATGGCCGCCTGCTGACCGCCCATCACCGCCGTCGTGGCGTTCGGCCAGGAGAACAGGAGGTCGGGGTCGAAGGCGCGCCCGCACATGCCGTAATTGCCGGCCCCGAAGGACGAGCCGCAGATGATCGTGAATTTCGGCACGGGCGCGTTGGACAGCGCCTGGATGAGCTTGGCCCCGTGCTTGATGATGCCGGCCTCCTCGTAGGCACGACCGACGATGAAGCCCGTGATGTTCTGGAGAAAGACGAGGGGCCGGCCGAGCTGCGTGCAGAGCTGTATGAACTCGGCCGCCTTGGCGGCGCCGGCCGGATCGAGCGGCCCGTTATTGGTGATGAAGCCCGCGCCGTACCCGCCGACCGCCGCGTCTCCGCAGACCGTATGCGACCCGTACAGCTCCTTGAACTCGTTGAACTCGGAATCGTCGACGAGGCGGGCGATGACCTCCCGCATGTCCACGACCTCGCGGGTATCGAGAGGAGCGGCCGACGTGATCTCCTCGGCCGGGTAGCGGGGCGGAAGGCAAGGGCCGGGCGGCGGCGCGTCCGCCCATCGGAGCGACCGCACGATGTCGCGGACCTTGGCGATGCCCTGCCCGTCGTCGTCCACGACGTGATCGGCGAGGCCCGACATGCGGGCGTGCATGTCCGCCCCGCCGAGCTCCTCGTCCGTCGCCACCTCCCCGGTGGCGGATTCTAGGAGGGCGGGCCCGGCCAGGTAGGCGTGGGCCTGGTTCCGCACCATCACCACGTAATCCGACATTCCGGGCAGGTAGGCGCCTCCGGCCGCCGAGGAGCCGTGCACCAGCGTGATGACGGGGATGCCCGCGGCCGAGAGGCGCGCGAGGTTGTAGAACATCCCGCCGCCGTTCACGAAGCGCTCGACCTGATACATCCTGAGGTTGCCGCCCGCGCTCTCGACGAGCTGGACGAACGGCAGCTTCTGCCGGAGGGCGATCAGCTGGCAGCGGATCACCTTCTGGGCGGTGAGCGACTGCATCGCGCCCGCCTGGATCGCGGCATCGCTGATCACGACCATGCAGCGCACGCGACAGATCGTGCCGATGCCGGCGATGATCGCGGCGCCCGGGATGCTCGTCTCGGGATCCGGGTTCTCGATGCCGCAATAGCCGGCCATCGTCATCAGCTCGAGGAAGGTGCAGCCCGGGTCGAGCAACGCGGCCAGCCTTTCGCGCGGCAGCAGCTTGCCCCGGCGGTGGAATGCATCGGCGGCGCGGTTCGAGGCCGCGACCGCCCGTCCCTCCAGCGCCCGGAACTCGTCGACGAGGGCGCATAGCCGGCCGTCATTCGTCCGGCGGGACGAGACGTTGCGGCGGAGGTTCGAATGCAGAACTGGCATCGCGCTCATCTGGCCGGGCGCGTCGTCGCGCCCGATCGGACTCCGCCCTCTCCTCCTTGCCATCCGGACCAGCCGGGGACCAACAAATTCTGCGCTCGAACGATAAGCCAGACTTAAGAGACGACAGAGGGAGTGGTCGGAGTCACGCCGCTCCCGTGAAGAGGCCGACGATCCGGTCGATGTTCCTGCTGCCGGCTTCGCTCCTCCGGTAAAGGTTGTAGCTGACCGACCCGAGCGGCGGGAGGTCGAGATCCTCGTCGACGATCCTGAGGTCGGGCGTCAGCATCTCGACCGATCGCGGGGTCACGCCGAGGCCGGCCCGGAGGGCTGCCCGGATTCCCGCGAGCGTCGTCGTCTCGAACGCCACCGTGGAGGGCCGGCCCTGCGCCTCCAGGGCCGCGACCGCGGCCTGGCGGAAGACGCAGCCGGGCTGGATCACCACGATCGGCAGCGGCAGCTCCCGCCGATGATGGTAGCGGGCACCCGCGATCCAGATGATCGGCGAGGTCCGCAGGCGCTCGCAGGTCAGGCCCTCGTGCTGCTCGACGTCGAGGGCGAGGTCGAGGTCGCCCCGCCGGAGGGCCGAGCCGAGCCAGCGGCTGCGGCCGACCTGGATGTCGATGCGCAGCCGGGGATAGGCCTCGGCGCAGCGTGCGAGGTATTCCGGCAGGAGCGAATCCACGCAATCGGCCGACGCTCCGACCTTCACCACCTCGTCCGACGGCTCGGTCGCGACCGCGAGGCAGGCTTCGTCGTTCAGGCTCAGGATGCGGCGCGCGTAGGAGAGGAGGCGGCGTCCCTGCTCGGTCAGGCGCTTGTTGCGGCCGACGCGGACGAACAGGGCGCATCCGAGGACTGCCTCCAGGCGCTGCATCTGCTGGGACACGGCGGCCTGCGTCCGGAACACGGAGCCGGCGGCCGCGCCGAAATGCTCGCGCTCGGCCACGGCCGCGAAGGTGCGCAGGAGCGACGTATCCAGGTTGCGCTCTCTCATAAGCGCCTCTTTAGACATCTCGGCTTCTGCCTGGCAAATTAATTGGTCCGCCGGGCTCGCTCCGGATATCGTCGACGCGTCGTCCGTGGAGGGGAAGCCCGGACGCGACGGGAGATGGAGATGGCTGCGAGCGAGGACGGCCGCGCGACCGGCCCCCTGCGCGTGAACGACCGCGGCCCGATCCGGCACCTCGAGCTCGACCGGCCGGAGGCGCGCAACCCGCTCGATCCGCCGATGATCGCCGCGCTCACGGCCGCCGTGACCGAGGCCGGCCAGGATGCGGCCGTCCGGGTGGTATTGATCACGGGACGCGGCAAGGCGTTCAGCGCCGGCGGCAATCTCGGCAATATCGCGGAGCGGCTCGCCGCGACGGCCGAGAACGGCGGCCGCGATCCCATCGCGACCGGCAACCGCCGTTACGGGCGCTTTCTCCAGCTCTTCGCCGCGATCCCCAAGGTCACGATCGTGGCGGCCGCGGGTGCCGCGATGGGCGGCGGAGCGGGCCTCGTATGCGCGGCCGACATCTCGGTCGGCGCGTCGAGCGCGAGCTTCGGCTTTCCGGAAACGCGGATCGGGCTCGTGCCCGGCCAGATCCTCCCGTTCGTCGCCGCCCGCCTCGGCATCGGCAACGCCCGCCGTCTCATGCTGACGGGGGAGCGGGTGGACGGCCGGGAGGCGCACCGCCTCGGCCTGCTCGACTACCTGGTCGAGGATCCCGGCGATTGGGACGCCCGGGTCGACGAGATCGCCGCCACCGTGGTCCGGAACGCGCCCGCGGCGACGAGCTGGACCAAATCCGCGCTGGCGCGGACCGCCGGTAGGGCCGACCCGGAAGGCGGCGACCTCGATCCCTACCTGGACGACGCGGCAGACATGTTCGCCCGCCAGATGCGGAGCGAAGCGATCGAGGGCGTGGCCGCCTCGCGCGAGAAGCGCGACCCGGACTGGTCGCGCCCGATCCCGTGACCGCGTCGGGACGGTAGGCCAGGGCCTTGGCGAACATCCTCGACGGCATCACCGTGCTCGACCTGACCCGCGTCGTCGCGGGTCCGTGGTGCACGCAGATCCTCGCCGACATGGGCGCGACCGTCTGGAAGGTCGAACGGCCGGGCGAGGGCGACGACACCCGCCGTATGGGCCCCGCGATCCTCGATCCCGAAGGCCGGCGGACGGACGACACCGCCCTGTTCATGGCCTGCAACCGCGGCAAGCGCTCCATCACCGTCGACCTCGCGACGCCGGACGGCGCCGAGATCGTCCGGTCGCTCGCCGCGAGATGCGACGTCTTGGTGGAGAACCACAAGGCGGGCGGGCTCGCGAAATACGGGCTCGACGAGGCGAGCATCCGGGCGCTCAACCCGTCGGTCATCTACTGCTCGGTGACGGGGTTCGGCGTGGACGGCCCTTATGCGAGCCGGCCGGCCTACGATTTCATCCTCCAGGGGATGTCGGGCCTGATGAGCACCTGCGGCCATCCGGACGGGCCCCCGACCCGCACCGGCATCCCGATCACGGACATCGCCACGGGCCTCTACGCCTCCTCCGCCATCCTCGGGGCGCTGTTCCATCGCGAGCGGACCGGCGAGGGCCAGTTCATCGACGCGTCCCTCCTCGACTGCGCGGTCGCCCTCGTGGGCCATTTCGCGGCCGGATATTTCCTGACGGGCGTCCCCCCGGTGCGGGCCGGCAACAGCAACCCGATCGCGGCTCCGGCGAGCGTGTTCCCGACGAGCGACGGGCACGTCAACGTCGCCTGCGGCAACCAGGGCCAGTTCGCGAAGCTGGCCGAGACGCTCGGCCTGCCGGGCCTCCTCGCCGATCCCCGCTACGCCACGAACACCGATCGGATCGCGAATTGCGACGCGCTCCACGCGGAGATCGGGGAGCGGACCAAGACGCTGACGATGGCGGAAGCGGTGAGGAGGTTCGAGGCGGTCGGCGTGCCCTGCGGCCCGATCAACACGATGGCCGACGTCTTCTCCGACCCTCAGGTCCAGCACCGGCAGGTCGCCGTCTCGGTGCCACACGCGAGCGGCCGGCCGGTGCGGCTGGTCCGAAACCCCATCCGGTACTCGGCGACGCCGATCGCGCCCGCATCCCCGCCGAGGCTCGGCGAGCACACGGAGGAGGTGCTGCGGGACGAGGTCGGCCTGACGGAGGAGGCGACGGCGAAGCTCCGCCGCAACGGCGCGATCTGAGGGGCTGCCGGCCCGGACGGCAGCCCTGGAATGTCCGCCGGTCCGGCATGGCCGGGCTTGGCCCGCCACCCACGAAGGACGCGGCCGCAAGCGAGGCCCGTCGATGTCACGGCCCGGACGGACGTGGACGGCCGGCCCAAGCCCGGCCAGGACGCATCGGTTGTCGTCGGGTCCTGTTTGGGCTCTACGCCACGAAGCGGCCGTGGCAATGCTTGTACTTCTTGCCGGAGCCGCAGGGGCAGGCTTCGTTGCGGCCGACGCGGCCCCAGGTGGCGGGGTCGTTCGGGTTCCGCTCCAGCACGGCCGTGTCCGGCGAAAGCTCCGCGGCCGCGAAGCCGAGCGCCGGGCCGCCGCCTCCGAACGACCCCGTCGCGTGGCCGTCGAACTCGTTCTCGCCGGTCGCCGGATCGAGGTGTTCGGCGAACATGGGAGGCAGGCCGTCATCCCCGTCCGGCGACGGCGGCTCCCCGAACACGACCTCGATCCGCATGAGCTGGCCGGTCACCTGTTCGCGCAGGTGGCCGACCATCTGGTTGAACAGGTCGAAGGCCTCGCTCTTGTACTCGTTCAGCGGGTCGCGCTGCGCGTAGCCGCGCCAGCCGATCACCTGGCGCAGGTGGTCCAGCGTCACGAGGTGCTCGCGCCACAGCCCGTCGAAGGATTGCAGAAGCACCTGCTTCTCGACATAGGTCATGACCTCCGGCGAGTTGCGCTCCGTCCGGCTCCCATAGGCCTCGTCGGCGGCCTTGCGGAGCCGTTCGCGCATCTCCTCGTCCGCGATGCCCTCCTCCTTGGCCCAGTCCTCGACCGGGAGATCGAGGTTCAGGACATGCGTCACGCTCTCCTTCAGCCCCGCGACGTTCCACTGCTCGGGATAGGCTCCCTCCGGGATGTTGGCGGCGACGAGGTCCTCGATCACGCCCTGGCGCATGTCGTCGATCGTCTCGCGGACGCTCTCCGCCCCCATGAATTCCCGGCGCTGCTCGAAGACGACCTTGCGCTGGTCGTTCATGACGTTGTCGTATTTCAGGATGTTCTTGCGGATGTCGAAGTTGCGGGCCTCGACCTTGGACTGCGCCTTCTCGACCGCCCGGTTGATCCACGGATGGACGATGGCCTCGTCCTCCTTCAGGCCGAGCTTGGTCAGCATGCCGTCCATGCGCTCGGACCCGAAGATCCGCATCAGGTCGTCCTGCAGCGACAGGTAGAATTTCGACCGGCCGGGATCGCCCTGGCGCCCCGAGCGGCCTCGAAGCTGGTTGTCGATGCGCCGGCTCTCGTGCCGCTCCGTCCCCATGATCAGGAGACCGCCCGGCATCCTGGTCTTGCGGCCGGCGGCCGGGTCCGCCTCCTCGCCGGAGGCCAGCACGCGGGCGCGGTTCGCCTCGACCTCCGCCTTGATGCGGGCGACGAGCGCCTCGCGCTCCGGTCCGTCGGCCAGCCCCGCCGCCTCCTGGGCGATGCGCATCTCGACATTGCCGCCGAGCTTGATGTCCGTTCCGCGGCCGGCCATGTTGGTCGCGATGGTGATGGCGCCCGGCACGCCGGCCTCGGCCACGATATAGGCTTCCTGCTCGTGGAAGCGGGCGTTCAGCACGGCGAACTGCTTCGTGGCCCGCCCTTCCCGGGCGGCGGCGTAGAGGCCCTGCAGCGCCGCCGGATCGGCGAAATCGGTGATGCGGTAGCCGGCCTCCACCAGGAGGTCGGCCAGGATCTCCGACTTCTCGATCGACGCCGTGCCGACCAGGACCGGCTGGCCCCGGGCATGCGCCTTGTCGATCTCCCCGATGATCGCCTTGTACTTCTCGCCGACCGTCCGGTAGACCTCGTCGTCCTCGTCGACGCGCGCCACGGGCACGTTGGTCGGGATCTCGACCACTTCCAGGTCGTAGATCTCCTGGAACTCGTCCGCCTCCGTCGAGGCCGTTCCGGTCATGCCGGCGAGCTTCGAATAGAGCCGGAAATAGTTCTGGAACGTGATGGAGGCGAGCGTCTGGTTCTCCGGCTGGACCTGGACGCGCTCCTTCGCCTCCAGCGCCTGGTGCTGGCCTTCCGAATAGCGCCGGCCCGGCATCATCCGGCCGGTGAACTCGTCGATGATGACGACCTCGCCGTTGCGGACGATGTAGTCCTTGTCGCGCTGGAACAGCTTGTGGGCGCGGAGCGCCTGGTTGACATGGTGCACGAGCGTGACGTTGCCGGCGTCGTAGAGGTCGCCCTCCTTCAGGAGGCCCGCCTCGCGCAGCCATTCCTCGATCTTCTCGTTGCCGCTCTCGTTCAGCGACACCGCCCGCTGCTTCTCGTCGAGGTCGTAATCCTCGCGGTCGAACCGCGGCACGATGGCGTCGATCGCGAGGTAGAGGTCGGAGCGGTCGTCGATCGGCCCGGAGATGATGAGCGGCGTCCTGGCCTCGTCGATCAAGATGGAATCCACCTCGTCGACGATGCCGAAATTGTGCCCGCGCTGGGTCATCTGCGCGAACTCGTACTTCATGTTGTCGCGCAGGTAGTCGAACCCGTACTCGTTGTTGGTGCCGTAGGTGATGTCGCAGGCATAGGCCTCGCGCCGCTGGTCGTCGTCGAGCCCGTGCACGATGGTGCCGACCGTGAGGCCGAGGAAGCGGTAGACCTGCCCCATCCATTCCGCGTCGCGGCTCGCGAGGTAGTCGTTGACGGTGACGACGTGCACCCCCTTGCCGGAGAGCGCGTTCAGGTAGACGGGCAGGGTCGCGACCAGCGTCTTGCCCTCGCCGGTCTTCATCTCGGAGATGGCGCCCTCGTGCAGCACCATGCCGCCGATCAGCTGCACGTCGAAATGACGCTGGCCGAGCGCCCGTTTCGCGCCCTCCCGCACGGTCGCGAAGGCCGGGACCAGGAGGTCGTCGAGCGACGTGCCGGCCGCGACCTGCGCCTTGAACGTCTCCGTCCGGGCGCGGAGCTGCTCGTCGGACAGGGCCGCGACCTCGGGCTCGAGCGCGTTGATGGCCGCGACGCGCGGGCCGTACGACTTGATGCGTCGGTCGTTCGACGAGCCGAAGATCTTCTTGGCGAGGGCACCGAGCATCGCGAACCTGTTGACCGATCGTCTGGGAGAGGGCGGGCACGGCCGCGACCGAAGCGCGCCTTATAGACGTAAGCATCGCGGCGTGCATCCGGTAGGCTCGGGCGGAACCGTCCGGAGGCTGCACGGTTTCGGTCAGCGGATCGGGGGTCACCAGGATGGAGCAGCGCTGGCCGGAGCGGCTATGGATCGTCCGCCACGGCGAGAGCGCCGGCAACGTCGCCCGGGACGCCGCCCATGCGGCGGGCCTCGACATGATCGACATCGCCATGCGGGACGTGGATGTCGACCTGAGCCCGCTCGGCGAGCGCCAGGCGAAGTCGCTCGGGCGCTGGTTCGCCGCGCTCCCGGCCGACGAGAGGCCGGAGGTGATCTTCGCCTCGCCCTACCTGCGGGCGCGCCGGACCGCGGAGGCAGTGGGCGAGGCGGGCGGGTTCGATCCCGACCACGAATACACGGTCGACGAGCGGCTGCGCGAGAAGGAGTTCGGGGTCCTCGACCGGCTCACCACCAAAGGCATCCGGGACCGTTTCCCCGAACAGGCCGAGTTCCGGCGCATCCTCGGCAAGTTCTATCACCGGCCGCCGGGCGGCGAGAGCTGGTGCGACACGATCCTCCGCCTCCGGAGCGCGCTCGACACGATCGGCCTCCGGCACGGCCGGCGGCGCGTGCTGGTCGTCGGCCACCAGGTGGTGGTCCTGTGCATGCGCTACCTGATCGAGAACATGACGGAGGAGGAGATCCTGGCCGTCGATCGCGAAGGCGACGTCGCGAACTGCTCAGTCACCGAATACCGGTTCGACCCGGGCAAGGGGAAGGACGGCGGCCTCGCCCTCGAACGCTACAACTTCACCGTCCCGCTCGAGGAGGCGGGCACCCCCGTCACCTCCGAGCCGGACGCCAAGGTCGCGGCGCCTTGAGCCGCGTCGTCACGGCCGAGACGCTGCGGTCCATGCCGCTGCCGGAAGCCGCGGGCGGCAAGGAGGAGCGGGGCCGCGTCCTGGTGGTGGCGGGCAGCCGCGAGGTGCCGGGCGCGGCGCTCCTCGCCGGGACGGCCGTGCTCCGCGTCGGCGCCGGCGAGCTGCAATTCCACGCGCCGGCGAGCGTCGCCCTGCCGCTTGGCCTCGCGATGCCGGAATCGATGTCCGTCGGGCTGCCCGAAACGGCGGCCGGCGGGATCGCGCCGGACGGGGCGGAGCGGGTCCTGAAGGATGCCTCGCATTGCAGCGCCGTCCTCATCGGCCCGGGATTCGTCAATGACGGCGACACGGCCGAGCTGGTGTCCCGCATCCTGGGCGGGCTCGAAGGCTGCCCGATCGTCCTCGACGCCGCCGCGATGATGCGGCTGAAGGATCATCGCGAGCTGCTCGCCCGCCATTCCGGCCAGGTCGTGGTGACCCCGCATGCGGGCGAGATGGCCGGCATCCTCAAGCTCGACAAGGCGGAGCTCGAGAGGGACCCGGCGGCGGTGGCCGAACGGGGCGCGGCCGAGATGGGCATCGTCGTGGTCCTGAAGGGCGCCTGCTCCTTCATCGCGGCGCCGGACGGCTCGGCCTGGTCCTGCGGGCACGGGAATGCCGGGCTCGGCACCTCCGGCTCGGGCGACACCCTCGCCGGGCTGATCACGGGGCTGCTCGCCCGGGGCGCGACGCCCGTCGAGGCGGCCAGTTGGGGCGTGTTCCTCCACGGCGAGGCCGGCAACCGCCTCGCCCGGAAGCGGGGGCCGCTCGGCTACCTGGCACGCGAGATCCCGGGCGAGGTCCCGGCCATCCTGGGCGAGCTGTGCCGCGAGGCCGAGGCTCCCTCGGCTTGCCGGCCCGGCTGATCTCCTCCACCTCTCCGCCACGATTTGGCCGCCCGGCCCTGCGATCCGGCGGGTCTCCTTCAAGGTGCCGTCAATGCTTCCACCCGTTTCCACGCTCCTGCGCAGCACCGTGCTGGCAGGCGGGCTTCTCCTGCCCACCCTCGCCCTCGCCCAGGCGGCGCCTCCGGCGGCTTCGCCCACCGCCTCCGCGGTCGATCCCGCGAAGGTGGTCGCGCGGGTCGACGGCGACCCGATCACCGAGGGCGATCTCGCGGCCGCCTCCGAGGATCCCGCGCTCGCCCTGCCGGGCACGGACGAGAAGCAGAAGCGCGAGCTCCTGATCGGCTACGTCATCGACCTCAAGCTCGGCGCCAAGGCGGCCGATGCTGCGAAGCTCGGCGACACGCCCGAGTTCCGGAAGAAGATCGCCTATCTCCGGGACAAGCTCCTGGTGGACGAGTACCTGGAGCGCGAGACCCAGAAGGCGAACACGCCGGCCGCCGCCCGCAAGCTCTACGACGAGACGGTGACGTCGATGCCGCCCGAGGAGGAGGTGCGCGCCCGCCACATCCTGGTGGAGGGCGAGGACGAGGCCAAGGCGATCGCCGCGCGCCTGAAGGGCGGCGAGGATTTCGCCAAGATCGCCGCGGAGACCTCCAAGGATCCGGGCTCGAAGGGGGAGGGCGGCGAGCTCGGCTTCTTCGCCAAGGACCGCATGGTGGCGCCCTTCGCGGAGGCCGCCTTCAAGCTCAAGGCGAACGAGATCTCCGAGCCCGTGAAGACCCAGTTCGGCTGGCACGTGATCCAGGTCGAGGAGAAGCGGCAGAAGCCCGTGCCGGCCTTCGAGGAGATGAAGGAGCAGATCGACCAGTTCCTCACCCGCAAGGCGCAGCAGGACGTGGTCCTGGCGCTCCGCAAGAGCGGCAAGGTCGAGCGCCTGGACGCCCCGCCCGAAACGGCGCCGACCGAGCCGAAGAAGCCCTGACGGTCAGACACTTAAGGATAGAGCGATGCCCGACCTCTCCGCCTTTCCGATCGCGTCTCGCTGGCCGGCCGCCCATCCGGACAGGCTTCAGCTTTATTCGTTCCCGACCCCGAACGGCGTGAAGGTGTCGATCGCTCTCGAGGAGATCGGGCTGCCTTACGAGGCGCACACGGTCAACATCACCAAGAACGAGACCTGGGGGCCGGAATTCCTGTCGCTCAACCCGAACGGCAAGATCCCGGCGATCCTCGATCCCGACGGTCCGGGCGGCGAGCCGTTTGCGCTGTTCGAATCGGGCGCCATCCTGGCCTATCTCGCCGACAAGACTGGCAAGCTCCTCCCGGCCGGCGCCGCCGGGCGTTACGAGACCCTTCAATGGGTCTTCTTCCAGATGGGGGCGATCGGGCCGATGTTCGGGCAGCTCGGCTTCTTCTTCAAGTTCGCCGGCCGCGAATACGAAGACAAGCGGCCGCTCGAACGCTACCGGGCCGAGTCGCAGCGCCTGCTCGGCGTCCTGGAGACCCGGCTCCGGGACCGCACCTGGATCATGGGCGACGATTACACGATCGCGGATATCTCCATGCTGGGATGGGTGCGGGGCCTCGTCGGCTTCTACGGGGCGGGCGACATCGTGGGTTACGGCGAGCTGAAGGCCGTGCCGGCCTGGCTGGATCGCGGGCTCGCGCGCCCGGCCGTGCAGCGCGGGCTCGAGATCCCGAAACGACCGTCCTGACGCCGCGTCCGAGACGCCCGTGACGCACCCTGTTTCACCGCTCGCTCCGAAGAGCCATCCGGACATGCCGCCCGTCGGGGGCGTCAGGCTCGCGACGGCCGCCGCCGGTATCCGCTACCGCGGGCGCACGGACGTGCTCTTCGCGCTGCTGGACGAAGGCACGCAGGTCGCGGGCGTGCTGACCCGCTCGCGCTGCCCCTCCGCCCCGGTCGATTGGTGCCGGGCGAAGCTCCCGGCCGGGACGGCGCGGGCGCTCGTCGTGAATTCCGCCAATGCCAACGCCTTCACGGGCCTGACGGGCCGCGACGCGGTCGCGTTGACGGCCGCTCTCGCGGCCGAGGCGGCCGGATGTTCTCCGGACGAGGTCTTCCTGGCCTCGACGGGCGTGATCGGCGAGCCGCTGGACGGCGGCAAGTTCCGGGGCGTGCTGGAGGCCTGCCGTGCGCGGGCCGAGCCGACGGGCTGGCTCGAGGCGGCGCGCGCCATCATGACGACGGACACGTTCCCGAAGCTCGCGACCCGCACGGCGCGGCTCGGCGGCCGGGACGTCGTCGTGAACGGCATCGCCAAGGGCTCGGGCATGATCGCGCCCGACATGGCCACCATGCTGTCCTTCGTGTTCACGGACGCCGCGGTCGCCGCGCCGGTCCTGCAGGACGTGCTCGCCGCGGGCGCCGACCGCAGCTTCAACTGCGTGACGGTGGACGGCGACACCTCGACCTCCGACACGCTCCTCGCCTTCGCGACCGGCCGGGCCGGACCCCGCATCGAGAGCGCCGACCATCCCGATCTTCCCGCCTTCCGGGCGGCGCTGGACGAGGTCCTAGTCGAGCTCGCGATCCTGGTGGCGCGGGACGGGGAGGGCGCCCGCAAGCTGGTCACGGTCCTGGTGGAGGGGGCGGAATCGGACCGCTCCGCCCACAGGGTCGCGATGTCCATCGCCAATTCGCCGCTCGTGAAGACGGCCGTGGCCGGCGAGGACGCGAATTGGGGCCGCGTCGTCATGGCGGTCGGCAAGGCGGGCGAGCCGGCCGATCGGGACCGCCTCGCGATCTCCTTCGGCGACGTCCGGGTGGCGGTCGCGGGCGCGCGCGATCCCGCCTACGACGAGGAGAAGGCCTCAGCCGCCATGCGGGAGGAGGCGGTCACGATCCGGGTCGATCTCGGGCTCGGACAGGGGCAGGCCCGCGTATGGACCTGCGACCTGACCAAGGGCTATGTCGAGATCAACGGGGATTACCGCTCGTGATGGGCGTCCTCCTCCTCGTGCTGGCGGCTTCCGTTCACGCGACCGCCTCGATCGTGGCCGGGTGACGGGCGCCGCCGGAAAGCCGCAATGGTGGATCTGAAGCAACGCCGATGCCGCGGCGTGAGATGATGGCCGGCTTCGTGGCGGCAGGCCTCCTGGCGGCCGTCGTCCCGGGCGTAGGAGCCGGCGGGGCGATGGCCTCCAACGGGGCCGGGCCGCGAGGCTGGACGCGCGCCGCCGCGCCCGTCGGCTCGTTCCGCCGCGACCGCATCCCGGTCTTCGTCCGGG
>CALMTJ010000419.1:0-3216 GCA_937872715.1 uncultured Methylobacteriaceae bacterium | reverse complement strand
GGCCGCTCGCGACCGAGCGGCCGCTCGCCCGCCGCTTCGCGTCGGGGCCGGACGCGGTGGTGGACCGCTGGTCCCGCCCGAGTCGGCCGACCCTGCCGGCCGGCTCGACGAGCTTCGTCGCCTCCGCCATCCTGGACGACCTGTCCTGGACCGCCCCGGCCTTGCCCGGACTGGCGGAGGTGACGCCCCCGGCCCAGGCCGGCCGGCCCAAGGCCAACCTCGCCAGCGTCCCCCTCGACGTTCCGCCGCCCGTCCCGGACGCGGTGAGCCGGCCGGGATCGGTCTTCGCCGAGCCGCCCACGGTGACGAACCCGTTCCTCAAGAAGCAGGTGGTGGCGCCCCAGACGCCGGATCTCGAGGTCGATCTCGACAAGCGCACGAGCATCGGGGTGTTCAGCGAGGTCGGGAAACCCGCGACCAAGATCGATCCGCGCGACAGCGCCGGCCGGGCCACCCGCGAGCTCGGGGCCGGCATCACGCTGCAATACCGCTTCGGCAAGTAGGCGGCTTGGAGCTCCTGCTCGTCGCGGCCGTCGCGCTCGTCGATCCTGATTGGCGGGTGCTCCTGGCCGAACGGCCGGCCGGGAAGCCGCTGGCCGGCCTCTGGGAGTTCCCGGGCGGGAAGGTCGAGCCCGGCGAGCGTCCGGAGGAGACGCTCATCCGCGAGCTCCGGGAGGAGCTCGGCATCGCGGTGGAGGAGCCTTGCCTTGCGCCGCTCACCTTCGCGAGCCATCCCTACGAGACGTTCCACCTCCTGATGCCGCTCTACCTGTGCCGCCGGTGGAGCGGCTTCGTCCGGCCGCTGGAGGGGCAGCGCCTCGCCTGGGTGAGGCCGCGCGATCTCCGATCCTATCCGATGCCGCCCGCCGACGAGCCGCTGATTCCGGCGCTCATCGACCTCGTCGGGCCGCCGGGTTCGTCCTGATCCCTCACTCGATCTCGGCGATCGAATCCACCCGGTCGGGGTAGAAGGCGAGATGGCCCGCGATGGCCGCCACGCCCGGCAGGGGCGCTTCGTAGCTCCACGCGCAATCGCGCCTTTCCTCGCCCCCGGCCCGCGCGGTGTAGTAGCTCGCCTCGCCCTTGTAGGGGCAATGCGTGCTCCTCTCCGTCTTCGCGAACAGCTCCGCGCGGACGTCGTCGCGGGGCAGGTAGAGGACCGGCGGATAGCTCGCCTCCTGCAGCGACAAGGCGCGGCCGGTCTCCGCCAGGACGGTGCCGCCGAGCATGACCCGGACCCGATGCGGATGAGGCGTGATCGTGATGGGGTGAGCGTTCGTCATATCCTGCACTCCTTCCGAACCACGACATGCCTCATGCTGAGGAGAGCTGCGTAGCAGCTCGTCTCGAAGCACGCACGACCGTCCCGCGTCCTTCGAGACGCCGCTGCGCGGCTCCCTCAGGATGAGGCCGGCAGGGGAGCCCGGGTCCGCCTCTAAACCCGCGGCCGCCTGTCGAGCACGCGCCGCGCCTTGCCGCCGGAGCGTTCCAGCGTGCCGGGCGGCTGGATCGCGACCCGGGCGGTGATGCCGATCGTGCCCTTGATGGTCGTCGCGAGCTTCTCGGCATGCCGGTCTGACGCCTCGGGGTCCCAGCTTCCGGGGCGGGCCTCGGCCAGGATCGTCATCTCGTCCAGGCGGCCTTCGCGGGTCAGCTCGATCAGGAAATGGCCGCCGCACCATTCGCAGGCGAGCAGCGCCTCCTCGATCTGCGTCGGGAAGACATTGACGCCCCGCAGGATGATCATGTCGTCCGAGCGGCCCGTCACCTTCTCCATGCGGCGCATGCCCGGACGCGCCGTCCCGGGAAGGAGCCGCGTCAGGTCGCGCGTCCGGTAGCGGATCACCGGGAACGCTTCCTTGGTGAGCGAGGTGAAGACGAGCTCGCCCAGCTCGCCGTCCGGCAGCACGGCTCCCGTCTCGGGGTCGATGATCTCCGGGTAGAAATGGTCTTCCCAGACGTGGAGGCCGTCCTTCGTCTCGACGCTTTCCATCGAGACGCCCGGCCCGATCACCTCCGACAGCCCGTAGATGTCGACCGCATCCATGCGGAACGCGTCTTCGATCTCGGCCCGCATGGCGTTGGTCCAGGGCTCCGCCCCGAAGATGCCGACCTTGAGCGAGCACTGCCGGGGATCGATCCCGCCCTTCCGGAACTCGTCCAGGATCGCCAGCATGTAGGAGGGCGTGACCGTGATGAGGTCCGGCCTGAAATCGGTGATGAGCTGCACCTGCCGCTCCGTCATGCCGCCCGAGACCGGCACCACGGTGAGCCCCAGCCTCTCCGCGCCGGAATGGATGCCGAGCCCGCCCGTGAAGAGTCCGTAGCCGTAGGCGTTGTGGAGAAGCTCGCCCGGCCGGGCGCCGGCGAGCCGGAGCGAGCGGGCCACCACCTCGGCCCACATGTCGAGGTCCGCCCGCGTGTAGCCGACCACGATCGGCTTGCCGGTCGTGCCCGAGGAGGCGTGGAGCCGCAGGAGGTTCTCGCGCGGCTCGGCGAAGAGGCCGAACGGGTAATTGTCGCGCAAGTCCGTCTTCACGAGGAACGGGAACCTGGCGAGGTCGGACAATTCCCGAAGGTCCGCCGGATGTATCCCGGCCGCGTCGAAGGCGCGTCGGTAATGCGGCACGCGCTCGTAGGCGCGCGCGAGGGTGCGCCGCAGACGCTCGCGCTGAAGGTTCGCGAGCTCGTCGCGGCCCATGCGCTCCGCGGGATCGAGCGTGAGATCCGTCATGGTTACTCCCGGCCCATGTCCGAACACCGCGGCATCGCCGGGCTCGTCCCGGCGACCCCGGTCGTCCTGGGCTCGCGCTTCTCCGATCGGGGTGGCCGGGACAAGCCCGGCCATGCCGCAGGGGCGTCACACCTCGTCGAAATCGATCACCACCCGCTCCGTCCTCGGATGCGACTGGCATGTCAGGACGAAGCCCGCCTCCGTCTCCCAGGGCTCGAGCGAGTAGTTGAGGTCCATGGCGACCTCGCCCTCGACGACCTTCGCCCGGCAGGTGGAGCACATGCCGCCCTTGCAGGCATAGGGGAGGTCGAGCCCGGCCCGGAGCGCCGCGTCGAGGATCGGCTCGCCCACCCGGACGGGAACGTCGCGGCGCTTGCCGTCCACGATCAGCGCGACCTTCCGGGTCGGCGCATCGTCCTTCGGGGCGGGCGGCTTCGGGCGGGACACGCCGCCGAATTCGGAGACGAAGCGCTCCACGTGCA
>CALMTJ010000418.1:1009-4146 GCA_937872715.1 uncultured Methylobacteriaceae bacterium | reverse complement strand
GGCCACGAGGACGAAGCGGTTCGCGAGGGCCGTTCCCTCCTGCGACACGGCCTCCGCCTCCCGCAGCACGAAGCATTTCTGGTTCGCCCGGATGGTGGCCCGGATCGCTTCCGGCGGAATGGCCAGGAATCCAGGATCGAAGGAGCCCAGGAGCACGACCGGCCATTCGACGAGGCCGGCCACCTCCTCCAGGAGCGCCTCATCCTCCACCACCTCCAGCCCCTGCGCGAAGGCGAGGTCGCGGGCGTCGTGCCGGATCACGTCCCGGCGTCGGGCCGGGTCGAGCACCACCTTGGCGGCCTCCAGCGCCGCCACGTAATCGTCGAAGCGCCGGACCCGGATCGGGCCGGGCGCCAGGAAGCGGTGGCCGCGCGTCTCGTCGCCGGACGCGACGCCGCCGACGGAGAACGGGACGACCTCCGGCGTCTCCGTGTCCGACCCGAAGGTGCACAGGATCGATCGGAGCGGCCGCACCCACCGGAAGGCTCCGGCCTCGGCCGAGGCCGCGCCGGAGCGCATGGATTTCGGCCAGGGAAAGTCGCGCAGGATGGCGGGCAGGACAGCGGCCAGCACGGCGGCCGTCTCCCGGCCGGGCCTCTCCAGCACGGCGACGTAGAAGGAGCCCTTCTTCGCGTCGGCCTGCACGGTCAGCTCGTCCACGGAGGCGAGGCCGGCGCTCTTCAGGAAGCCGGCGACCGCTGCCTCCGGGGCGCCGAGGCGCGGACCCTTGCGCTCCTCGCGCAGGTCGGTCCCCTTGGCCGGCAGGCCCACTACGTGGAGGGCGAGCCGCCGCGGCGTCGCGAAGGATTGCGCGGCCTCGAACAGGAAGCCGCGCTCGATCAACGCGCCGGTCACGAGCCGCTTCAGGTCGTCGGCCGCCCGCGACTGCATGCGGGCCGGGATCTCTTCGGACAGGATTTCGAGCAGGAGGTCGGGCATGAGCTGCTGATGGGTCTGGCTCGACCTCATCCTGAGGTGCCCTGCGGAGCAGGGCCTCGAAGGAGGGCTCCAGTATCGTGGTGTGTGCTTCGAGACCCGGCTCCGCCGAGCACCTCAGCATGAGGGGATTTGGTGATCTCTTAAGCGATTGACCCGGCTGTGTGAACGGCAGCCTCTACCCCCGCCCGGCGGAGATCTCCACCTCCCGGACGAGGTCGTAGAGGCCGTCGGCGGAGACCTCGCAGCGGAGCCGTACCACCGCCCGGCGCGAGCCGTGGGCGAGGTCGATGAGCCGGAAGAAGCGGTCGCCCGAGACGAAGAGGTCGAACCGGTGCTCGCCCGCGCTCGACACGCCGAAATAATCGCCGTCCACCCGGTCGAAGCGGACGGGCCAGGTCTTCGCCCGCATGCGGAGCTGGGCCGGCGTCGAGCCCCAGATGGTGAGGTCGACGTCGCCGATATCCTCGCCGGTCTCCGCCGTCGCGCCGACGCCGACGAGCTTCGCGACCCCCGTGTCGTTCGTGGCCGTCATCACCACGTCGAAGGAGACGCGGGTGATGGAGACGTGGATGTTGCGCGCCTGGCCCGGGCTCACGCCGCCGCCCTCCCGCCGGCCTCGGTCGCGAGCCAGGCCGTGCCGCACGCCTTGGCGAGTTCGCGCACCCGCCCGATATAGCTCTGCCGCTCGGTCACGGAGATGACGCCGCGCGCATCGAGCAGGTTGAAGACGTGGGAGGCCTTGATGCACTGGTCGTAGGCCGGGAGCGCCATGCCGTGGCGGCGCGCCGCCCCTTCCCCCGACCAGCCGGCGGCGAGGTAGCGCCCGCAGGCGGCTTCCGCGTCGCGGAACTGGCGGAACAGCATGTCGGTGTCGGCGTGCTCGAAATTATGGCGCGAGTATTCCTGCTCCGCCTGGAGGAAGACGTCGCCGTAGCTGACGCGTCCCTCGCCTTCGAGCCCGTTGAAGTTGAGGTCGTACACCCTCTCGACGCCCTGGACGTACATGGCGAGGCGCTCGAGCCCGTAGGTCAGCTCGCCCGAGACGGGCGCGCATTCGAACCCGGCCACCTGCTGGAAATAGGTGAATTGCGACACCTCCATGCCGTCGCACCAGCATTCCCAGCCGAGACCCCAGGCCCCGAGGGTCGGGCTCTCCCAATCGTCCTCGACGAAGCGGATGTCGTGAAGCAGCGGGTCGAGCCCGATGGCCGCGAGGGACCCGAGATACAGCTCCTGCAGGTCCGGCGGGTTCGGCTTCAGGATCACCTGGTATTGGTAGTAATGCTGTAGACGGTTCGGGTTCTCCCCGTAGCGGCCGTCCTTGGGGCGGCGGGAGGGCTGGACATAGGCCGCCCGCCAGGGCCGCGGCCCCAGCGCCCGCAGGGTGGTGGCCGGGTGGAAGGTGCCGGCGCCGACCTCCATGTCGTAGGGCTGGAGGATGACGCAGCCCTGCGCGGCCCAGTAATCGTGCAGGGTGAGAATCAGGCCCTGGAAGGAGCGTTCGGGGCGATGATGCGGCGGCCGCTCCGCCGTGACGTTCTCGCTGGCGATCATGGGAGGAGCGTTAGGGCGCCCATCCGGCCTGTCAAGGCGAGCCCGACCGGGTTCGCGAGAGCACGGACGGGTAACCGTCCGGACGAGTTCTTCCGGAACATTCACCGGTCGCCAGCATTGCCCGGCTATATCGAGAGCGGAAAGCGATGTGTGCGGCCACACCGCCGCGGAACGGGGTATCCGGCAGGGTCGCCCGGCATCGAACGACGTCGTTCGCGGAGATCAACATGGTCCAGCCAGCGGTGGCTCTGAGGTTGGTTGCGGCGGCCTGTCTCCTGGCAGGCGTGGCGTTCGCCGGCGGCGCAATGGCGAAGCCCGCCGACGCACGTTCGACGGCGACGGCCGGAAAGGTGGCGGCCTTCGCCGAGGCGGCCGCGAAGCCGGCAGCCGTCGAGAGCCCGTCCGTCGCCTCCGTGGTGCTGAAGGAGGCCGTTCCGGCCTGCGCCCGCAAGGTCAAGGTGATCTATGCCGGCTACGGAGAGGCGGACCGGGCGACCTGCGCCGCCTCCGCCAAGGTCGCGGCGGATTAACCCTTCTTTCGGCTCCGGTTCAGCTCGGACCCTCCAGAAGGGCGGCGGGGGACGGATCGAGCCATCGGCAGGAGGACATGATGGGAATATTCAGGAACATCGTCTCGGGAGGGA
>CALMTJ010000418.1:0-999 GCA_937872715.1 uncultured Methylobacteriaceae bacterium | reverse complement strand
CGGCCGGGCGACGACGCCGGCAGGCCGGACCGAGCGGCCGTCGGTCACGCCGCGGGCGCGCTGGCCGGGGGTTCGGCGAACGCGGCTCCGGCGGGTCCAGGCGCGCTCGCGGCCGGCGCCGCGGCGGCGCCCGTCGAGAACGCGCAGTTCTTCTACGGGCCGGGCTACGGCTATTACGGCGGGCCGCGCCCGTTCTACGGCCCGCGCCCGTATTACGGCTACGGACCGGGATACGGCTACGGCCGCCGCGTGGTGTGCCGGTTCAGGCCGACCCCGTACGGGCCGCGCCGGGTGTGCTTCCGCCGCTACTGAGCGCGCCGCGATGAAGGGCTTCGCCCTCCCGGGTGAAGTCGCCGTCCGGCCGGTGAAGAACCAGGGCCGGCATCAGGCGGAGAGGTGACCGCCCTCCCCGCGTCGCCGTGAGGACCACGCGCGACGCGGGCTCGTCCGACCGGGGATGGACGGGCGTGACGACCACCGATCCGAAGGACGGCGCCAGCGCCGACAAGCAGGCGGCGAGCCCGTCGGCCCGGTGGATCATCGCGAGCCTGCCTTTGGGCGCGAGCAGCCAGGCCGCGCAGGCGAGCCATTCCGGGAGCCCGCCGCCGGACATGACGTGAGCGGCGTGCCGGTCCGGATCGGGCGAAGGTCGCCCGGACCCGTCGAAGAAGGGCGGGTTCGTCACGACGGCATCCGCCGACCCCGCCGACAGCCCTGCCGCGCGTTTCTCCGGCAGCGTGGAGAAGACGTCGGCCAAGACGCCTGTCGCCCGGTTCGCGAGCCCGTTCAGCGCGATGTTGCGACGGCAGAGCTCGACGAGACCGGGATCGCGCTCGACGAAGAGCACGGTGCTGTCCGGCACCCGCCGGGCGACGACGAGGCCGACCACTCCGCTGGCGGAGCCGAGATCGACCACGCGGTCGCCGGGCCGCACCTCCGCCAGTTGCGCCAGCAGGACCGCGTCCGTGCCGGCCCGGTGACCGCGTGGTCGATCTCGGC
>CALMTJ010000417.1 GCA_937872715.1 uncultured Methylobacteriaceae bacterium | reverse complement strand
CGGCGCGCCCGCGAGCGCCGCGACCGCCCCGGCCGGCGGCGCCAGGGCGGCCGGCGCCCGGCCTACGCCCTCCCGCCCTGAAGGGAGACGCAGGCGCTTCCGCCTCCCCGGGCCGGAGCACGCGGCCGCCGGCCTTGACAGGCCCCGACGGTGTTCATAGGGCGATTGGTCAGTCCATTTGACCCGCTTCTCGCCCGAAGCGCGGCCCGGCGGAAGGGCGGCATGAACGACGAGGCGCGCGCAAACTACGGCCATGCCGAGCTCCGGCGCCTGATCGACCCCGAGATCGTGGCCGTCGTCGGCGCCTCCGCGACGCCCGGCTCCTTCGGCCAGCGGACGCTCGCCAACCTGTCGTCGTTCACGGGCGAGGTCTTCGCCATCAACCCCAAATACGGGACGCTGCTCGGCCGGCCCTGCGTGCCGAGCCTCGCCGATCTGCCCCGGCCGCCTGATTGCGTGGTCTTGTGCGTCGCCCGGCCGGCCGTCCAGGGCATGATCGAGGAGGCCGGCGCCGCCGGGGCGGGCGGCGTGATCGTGTACGCGTCCGGCTTCAGCGAGACCGGCAAGCCCGAGCGGATCGCCGCCCAGGAGGAGCTCGTCCGGACGGCGCGCCGGCTAGGCGTGCGGATCGCGGGGCCGAACTGCGTCGGCCTCGCCAATACCCGCACCCGGGCCGGAATGAACTTCATGCCGGATTACGACGGGATGGGGCATCGCCGCGGGCCCGTCGCGATCGTGTCGCAGAGCGGGGCGCTCGGCTACGCGGTGCTGCAGGCGATGGCGCGCGGGATCGGCTTCTCCCATTATCTCGCGGCCGGCAACTCGGCGGATGTCGACGTCGCGGACTTCGTCGCCTACCTGGCGGACGATCCGGACGTCCGCTCCGTCATAGCCTGTTTCGAGGGCGTGAAGGATGGCGGCCGCTTCCTCGATGCGGCGCGCCGCGCGCGCGCGGCCGGCAAGGCGCTGATCGTCTACAAGGCGGGCAACGGCGAGATCAGCGGCAAGGCCGCCCTGTCACATACGGGCACCATGGTCGGCTCCCACTCGGCCTACCGGGCCGCGTTCGAGGCCGCGGGCGCGGTTGTCGCCGACAACCTGGAGGAGACGGTCGAACTCGCGGCCTTCTTCGCCCGCTCCGGCCCGCCCGGAGGCCGGGCGGGAGGCCGGCCGCTCGGCATCCTGTCGACCTCCGGCGGGGCGGCCGTGATCTGCGCGGACAAGGCCGAGACGCACGGGCTAGCGCTGCCCCCGCTCGCGCCGGAGACGGCCGCGAAGCTGCACGAGGTCGTGCCCGATTTCGGCTCGGTCGCGAACCCGGCCGACCTCACCGCCGAGGTCCTCAAGGACGCCGGAACCTTCGCGTTCTGCCTCGACGCGTTCCTGTCCGATCCGGGCTACGCGGGCTACGTGATTCCCATGGTGTTCGCGCACCCCTCCTCCAGCGTCGCCCGCGCCCCTATGGTCGTGGAGGCCGCCCGCCGGACGGATCGGCCGATCGCGATCGTGTGGATGAACGAGTGGCTGGAGGGGCCGGGGACGGCCATCTTCGACGCGGACGCGAAGGTGTCGATGTTCCGCTCGGCCGATCGCTGCCTCGCGGCCTTCCGGGCGTGGTTCGACTGGCACGAGGCCGGCATCCCGCCGGCCGCTGCCCGCCGCTCGGACCCGGGCGCGGCCGCGGCGGCGCGCCGGATCATCGCGGAGGCCGGCGCCCGGGGCGGCGGACCGCTGTCGGAATCGGCCTCGAAGCGCGTGCTCGCCGCCTATGGGATCGCGGTGCCGGGCGAGGAGCTCGCCGCCGATCCGGCCGCCGCGGCGGCGGCCGCCCTGCGGGTCGGCTTCCCGGTCGCCGTGAAGGTCAGTTCGCCCGACATCGCCCACAAGACGGAAGCCGGCGGCATCCGCCTCGGCCTCCGTTCGGCCGCGGAGGTCGAGGCCGCCGCGGCCGCCGTCCTGGCCTCGGCCCGGGCCTACGCCCCGGACGCCGCGATCGCGGGCGTCAGCGTGCAGAGGATGGTGCCGGCGGGCGTCGAGCTCGCAATCGGGTCGACCTGCGACCCGCAATTCGGCCCGCTCGTGGCGCTCGGGCTCGGCGGCGTCATGGTGGAGCTTCTCGGGGACACGGCCGTGCGCCTCGCGCCCGCAACGGAGACGGACGTCCGGGCGATGCTGGCATCACTACGTGGACGCCGCCTGCTCGACGGCTTCCGGGGCGCGCCGCCGGTCGATGTCGGGCGCATCGTCGACGCCGTGTGCCGCCTGTCGGAGCTCGCGCACGACCTCCGCGACGTGGTGGCGGAGATCGACGTGAACCCCCTTATCGCCACGGCGGACGGAGCGGTCGCGGCCGACGCCCTCGTGGTGGCGGCCGCCCCGTCCGGTCCGGCCGGCTAGGACGGCGCGCTCCCGGACGGCGGTGCGGGAGCCGGTGCGCGGATCGGATGGAGGAGAGCGCCATGGATCTCGTCAACACGTTCGGGCTTTCGGAGGACCAGCTCATGGTCCGCCGCAACGTCCTGGAGCTGCTGGGCCGGGCGCTTCCCTGGCCGAGGATCCGGGAGCTCGACGAGAAGGGCGAGTTCCCCCACGAGGCCTATGACGCGCTCGCGCGGGCGGGCTATCTCGGGCTGTTCTACCCCGAGGGTCTCGGCGGGATGGGCGGCACCCACAAGGACTTCACCTCGCTGATCGAGACGCTCGGCTATTACTACACCGGCATCGCTCAGGCCGTCATGACGACGGTGGTCTATGCCGGCATGCACGTCGTGAAGTTCGGCTCGCCCGAGGTCCAGAAGGAGTTCGTGCCCAAGATCATCTCGGGCGAGATCAAGCTGGCTCTGGCCATGTCGGAGCCGGGCACCGGCTCGGACGTCGCCAATATCGGCACCACGGCGGTCCGGGACGGGGACGATTACGTCATCGACGGGCAGAAGATCTGGATCACGTGCGCGCATGTGGCGGATTACATCGTGCTCGTCTGCAAGACCGACGCGCGGGCGGACCGCCACAAGGGGGTGAGCATCCTCCTCGTCCCGGCGAAGGCGCCCGGCGTCACGATCCGGCCGCTGAAGATGCTCGGCCGGCGCACCACCCACGCGAACGAGGTGTTCTTCGACGGCGTCCGCACGCCGGCGCGCCTCCTGCTCGGCGCCGAGAACGGGGCCTGGCGAAACCTGATGACCTGCCTCGCCTTGGAGCGGCTGTGTCTCGCCTCCATCTCGGCCGGGCACTGCTTCAAGATCACCGAATACGCGTCCGACTACGCCCGCAACCGCGTCCAGTTCGGGCACCCGATCACGGATTACCAGGCGGTCTCCCACAAGCTCGTCGACATGGCGATCATGGCCGAGACGGCCCGCCAATCCGTCTACCGCGTCGCGGACCTGATGGATGGCGGGCAGGACGCCGTCCGGGAAGTGTCGATGGCGAAGATCGTCTGCACGGAGAACAATTTCCGCTGCGCCGATCTCGGGCTGCAGGTGATGGGCGGCGCCGGCTACTCGACCGAGTACGACATGGCCATGTTCTTCCGCGATTCGCGCGTCGGGCCGATCGGCGGCGGCGCGAACGAGATCCAGCGGAACGTCATCGCCAGGCAGATGGGGTTCTGACGCCCCGCCCTACCGGCCGGTGAAGCGCGGCGGGCGCTTCTCGAGGAAGTGGGCGATGCCTTCGCGGAAATCCTCTCTGCCCTGGGCCTCGGCACCTTCCCCGTCCGCGAGGTCGACGGCCTCGACCAGCGTCTGGCTCGCCGAGAGGCGGAGCTGGCGCTTCATCGCGGAGACCGAACGGGGCGAGGTCGCAGCCGTCATCTCGCGGGCGATCGCCTGGACGGCCGGCAGGAAGCCCTCCGCCGGCAGCCGGCGCACGAGCCCCATCCCGTGCGCCTCGGCCGCGTCCACCGTGCGGCCGGACAGGACGAGGTCGGCCGCGTTCATCGGGCCGACGAGCCGGGGAAGCAGCCAAGCCGCGCCGTGCTCGGCGATGTAGCCCCTCCGGGCGAAGCCGGTCGACAGCCGCGCCCCGTCCGCCGCGTAGCGAAGGTCGAACCAGAGCGGCAGGACGAACCCGATCCCGATCGCCGGCCCGTTGATGGCCGCGATCAACGGCTTCTCGATCTCGGCGAGGTAGAGAAAGCGCCGTGCCGGCCCGACGAGCGAGCCCGGCGTCCCGGCTGCGCTCATCGCCTGGAGAACCGCCATGTCGCCGCCGGCGCAGAAGGCGCGACCGGCGCCGGTGACGACGATCACCCGCACGGCCGAGTCGGCGACGGCCTCCTTCAGCTTCGCCTCGAAGCGCTCGCCCATCGGGCGCGACCAGGCGTTCAGCTTATCCGGGCGGTTGAGGGTCACGGTCGCGACGCCGCCCTCGGTGACGGACAGGACCTCGTCTTCGTCCATGCCGGGCCTTCCCGTCCGGGGCCCATCCCGATTGACACCCCGGGAGCCCCTCACTACTCACAATGGTCAGTCCAATTCGGGAAGGCAAGCCGCCGGCGAAACCCGGCGGGGAAGGCGGAGGACGCGGGATGGGATGTCATCGCGGTCGAGACCGCACGCGCCTCGGGCCGCCGCGCCCGCCCGCCGGGGTCGCCTCGGCGAGCCGGGCGATGCCCGCCAGATGACCGCGCCGGGCGGAGAGCCGCGAGGTCCGCTCTCGGGCCTGCGGGTCATCGAGATGGACGCGATCGGGCCCGTGCCCTTCTGCGCGACCCTGCTCGCGAGCCACGGGGCGGACGTGCTCCACATCGCCCGCCCCGGTATCGGGGACGCGCTCCGGACGAGCATGCGCCGTCGCAGCTGCCGATCGGTGGAGGCGGACCTGAAGACATCGGCGGGCGTCGCGCTGGTGCGGCAGCTGGCCGGGCGGGCCGACATCCTCCTCGAAGGCGCAAGGCCGGGCGTCATGGAGCGGCTCGGGCTCGGGCCCGCCGACCTGCGGCCTCACAATCGCCGGCTCGTCTATGGGCGCATGACAGGGTGGGGGCAGACCGGCCCGCTCGCATCCACCGCCGGCCACGACATCAACTACATCGCGCTGTCCGGCGTTCTCCACGCGATCGGTCGGGCCGGGGAGCGGCCTGTCCCTCCCCTGAATCTCGTCGGGGATTACGGCGGCGGCGCCATGTTCCTCGCCTTCGGCGTGCTGGCCGCGGCGCTGGAGGCGCGCTCGACCGGGGAGGGCCAGGTCGTCGACGCCGCGATGGTCGACGGCTCGGCGGCCCTGATGTCCCTGTTCTGCGGCTTCGCGGCCGACGGGACCTGGACGGAGGAGCGCGGCACGAACCTCCTCGACGGCGGCGCGCCCTGGTACGACACCTACGAGACGGCCGATAGGCAATTCGTCGCCGTGGGAGCCCTCGAGGAGCCGTTCT
>CALMTJ010000416.1 GCA_937872715.1 uncultured Methylobacteriaceae bacterium | reverse complement strand
GGTCCGCGACCGCCCGCCCCGTCGCCTCGTCCAGGTTGCCGGTCGGCTCGTCCGCGACCAGGATCGCCGGGTCGGGAGCCAGCGCCCGGGCGATGGCGACGCGCTGCTGCTCGCCCCCCGAGAGCTGCGCCGGGTAATGGCCCGTGCGCTCGGCGAGCCCCACGGCCGCGAGCTCCGCCCGGGCCCGGGGAAAGGCGTCGTCGCGCCCGGCGATCTCGAGCGGGAGGGCCACGTTCTCGAGCGCCGTCATGGTCGGCACGAGATGGAAGGACTGGAACACGATGCCGACCCTGCGGCCGCGGAGGCTCGCGAGCGCGTCCTCCCCGAGCGGGCCGAGATCCGTGCCGTCCAGCACCACGCGGCCGCGATCAGGGCGCTCCAGCCCGGCCAGCACCATGAGGAGCGTCGACTTTCCGGAGCCGGACGGCCCGACGAGCCCCACCGCCTCGCCGGGCGAGACGGAAAGGCTCACCTCCTTCAGCACGTGGACGCGGGCGGCCCCGTCCCCGAGCGACAGCTCCACGCGATCGAGCTCGATGATCTTGCCTGTCTGCATGGAACACCCGATGTCCCGCGGAGGGATCTGGACGGGACCGATGACGATCGCGTTTTGCACCGCCACATATGGAGCCGGGCCGCCCCGTGTCCAACGCCGGGCCGTGCTCGTTGGCTGCGGAGCGACGGCGCTCGCCTGGACGGCGGGTGGTCCGGCCGGTGCGGCGGCCGGCCGCAACGTGAAGCTCGTCGCGCTCGGCGACAGCCTGACGGCCGGCTACAACCTGCCGCAGGCGGCCGCCTTTCCGACCGTGCTCGAAGCCGCCCTGAAGGCGCGGGGGCACCCGGTGGAGGTCGCGAATGCGGGCGTGTCCGGCGACACGGCGTCCGGCGGGCTCGAACGGGTGGACTGGTCCGTCCCGGACGGGACGGATGGGGTCATCGTCGAGCTCGGCGCCAACGACATGCTGCGCGGCACGCCGCCGGAGGTGACGCGGCGGGCGCTCGACGGCATCCTGTCGCGGCTGAAGAGCCGCGGGATCCCGGCCCTCCTCGCCGGCATGTACGCGGCGCCCAATCTCGGGCCGGAATACGGGGCGCGCTTCAACGCGATCTACCCCGACCTGGCCGGGATCTACGGGGCCGTTCTGTACCCATTCTTCCTGGACGGCGTCGCCGGCAACGCCCGCCTCGCGCTGCCGGACGGGCTCCACCCGACGGCGGAAGGCGTCCGGCTCATCGTCGAGCGCATGGTGCCGTCCGTCGAGACCTTTCTCGGCCGCATCCCGGCCAGGAGCTGACGCAAGCTTGTTGATCCGGCCGCGGCCCGGACTTGCGGGGCGGCCTCCGCGGGGCTCCAATCGGTCCCGATCGCGGGAGGGTTACGATGCCTCGCCTCTTCACCGGCCTCGAGATCCCGGCCGATATCGGGCAATCCCTGTCCGGCCTGCGGGGCGGCCTGTCCGGCGCGCGCTGGATGGATCCCGCGAACTACCACGTCACCCTGCGGTTCATCGGCGATGTCGACCTGTCGCTCGCCCGCGAGATCGCGGCGGCCCTCGGCGAGGAGAAGCCGCGCGAGGGCTTCGCGGTCCGGCTGGACGGGCTGTCGGCGTTCGGGGGCGCGCGGCCGCGCGCCGTGATCGCCCGGGTCGCTCCCGCGCCCGAACTGCTGCGGCTCCAGGCCGACCAGGAGCGGCTGATGCGGCGCCTCGGCCTCGATCCCGAGGGCCGCAAGTTCACGCCTCACGTCACGCTGGCGCGCCTCCGGGACGCGCGGCCGGGGGACGTGGCGGCCTTCCTGGCCCAGCGCGGTTACCTCGCCGGGCTCGGCTTCCGGCCGGAACGCTTCGTCCTGTTCTCCGCCCGCGATTCGGTCGGGGGCGGACCCTACGTGGCCGAGGCCGCCTACCCGCTCGCGCGACCGGAGCCACGCGCCTCCCGCGCTTTCCCGCCCTGGCGCCCGGCGGAGGGGCCGGCCGGCGGCCCGGCCTGGTGAGCTAGACTAGCCGGCGAGCCTCGTCGCGACGAACAGCCCGACCACCACCAGCACGGCGATCGCTCCGCTCCAGGCGATCCGCCGCATGAGGAAGGCGAGGGCGCCGCGCGGCGATGCGCCGATGGAGGCGAGTTCCGTGTCGCTGTCGATGGGCTCTTCCTCGCCCGGCTTCCTCCGGCTCATCGCGGCGCCATCCGGAGCGCGCCGTCGAGCCGGATCGATTCGCCGTTCAGCATGTCGTTCTCGACGATCGCCCGGACGAGCTTGGCGTATTCGGCCGGATGGCCGAGCCGGGACGGGAACGGGACGGTGGCGGCGAGCGAGGCCTGGACCTCGTCAGGCAGCCCGTCGAACATGGGCGTGCGGAAGAGGCCGGGCATGATCGCCACCACCCGTATGCCGTAGCCGGCGAGGTCGCGGGCGACCGGCAGCGTGAGCCCGAGCACCCCCGCCTTCGAGGCTCCGTAGGCGGCCTGGCCCACCTGCCCGTCCGTCGCCGCGACGGAGGCCGTGTTGACGATGACGCCGCGGCCGCCATCGGCCGTGACGGGTTCGAGCCCCGCCATGGCGGCCGCGCAGGCGGCCACCATCCGGAACGTGCCGACGAGGTTGATCGCGACCGCCAGCTCGAAGGTCGCGAGGTCGTGCGGCACGAACTCGCCCGAGTCCCGCTTCTTCGAGACGACCCGCCGGCCGGGCGCGATCCCGGCGCAGTTCACGAGCACCCGCTCGGTTCCGTGCGCCCGGCGGGCCGCCGCGAGGGCCTCCGCCACGGACGCGTCGTCCGCGACATCCGCCCGGCAGAACACGCCCCCGATCTCGCCCGCGACCTCCGTTCCGCGCCCTTCGTTGAGATCGAGGATCGCGACCCGCACGCCGCTCTCGGCAAGCAGCCTCGCCGTCGCCTACCCGAGCCCGGACGCGCCGCCGGTCACGCCCGCCGGCCTGTTCCCGCCCGATTACCGGCCTGGCCGCGCCCGCGCCACAGGCGGCCTGTCCGAATTCCGCCCGGATGGTACGATTTCGTTAACGCTGTCGCGCTTAGCCTCGCCAAAATACCAGGTCCGGTCCGTCCAATGCTCCGCACGCCCTCCGTCCTCCCGCTCCTCTGCCTCGCGGCCGCGTGTCTCGCCGGGGGAATCGCGGGCGCACAGAGCGGCCGGGCGGCGGCGCGGAAACCGGCCTCTC
>CALMTJ010000415.1 GCA_937872715.1 uncultured Methylobacteriaceae bacterium | reverse complement strand
GAGCTCGTTCAATGGATGGAGGAGGACGCGTCGATGAACCGCTGACGGCCGGGTATCCCGGCCTCGCGGACGGCCGACGCGAGCCGCTCTCCCGCCCCGACACCCGCCAGGCCGGCTTCGTCTCCCGCTTCGCCGCCGCGATCGTCGCCCCCGCCGCCGCCTTCGGGCCGCGCCGCCGCCGCGGGGCCTTCGTGGCCGTGCCGCTCGCCCGCCGCATCCCGCGCCTCACCGGAACCGCGCTGGCGCTCTCCTTCTTCGGCGCCGTCGGCCTGTACGGGTCCGTGCTCGGCGGCCAATACGCCTTTATCCGCGACACATACGGCGAGCCGAGGGACATCGCGGCCCGCATCCTGGGCTTCGGCCTCCAGAAGATCACCATCTCGGGCCTGTCTCAGCTCCGCGAGCGAGAGGTCCTGCGCATCGCCGGGATCACGCCCCTCACCTCCCTGCCGTTCCTCGGCGCTGCCGCCATGCGGGCGAAGCTCGAGGCGACGCCGCTCGTGAAGAGCGCCTCCGTCCGCAAGCTCTACCCGAACGAGCTCGTCATCACCTTGGTGGAACGCGAGCCCTTCGCGCTCTGGCAGAACAAGGGCGAGCTCAACGTCGTGTCGGCCGACGGCACCGTGATCGACCGGATGAACGATTCCCGTTTCGCCACCCTGCCGCTCGTGGTCGGCGAGCGGGCGAACCTGCGGGCGCGCTCCTACGCGGCCCTGCTCGACGCGGCCGGCCCGCTCCGGTCGAAGATCCGGGCCGGAATGCTCGTTTCCGGCCGCCGCTGGAGCCTCAAGATGGAGAACGGCATGGACGTGCGCCTCCCGGAGGAGGACGCGCCGGCCGCGATCGCCCGCCTGGCCCGTCTCGAGCGCGACGGGCGCATCCTCGACAAGGACGTGCTGGCGATCGACCTGCGCATGCCGGACCGGGTCGTCGTTCGCCTGTCCGAGGAGGCCGCCGCGGCGCGTGCCGAGCTGATGAGGAAGAAGCCCCAGCGCGGCGCGAAGGGGGTCGAGACGTGAGCGGCCGCGACCAGGGCCTGATCCCTCGTCTGAAGCCGCTCTCGGCCCGCAAGAGCGCGACGCTCTCCGTCCTGGATATCGGGACGAGCAAGATCGTGTGCCTCGTGGCGCAGCTCCGGCCGGTCCCGGCCGGGGAAGCGCTCCCGGGCCGCACCCATCTCGCACGCGTGGTCGGCATCGGGCACCAGCGCTCGCTCGGCATGAAGGGCGGCGTCGTGGTCGACCTGGAGGCGGCCGAGACGGCCATCCGCCAGGCGATCCACGCGGCCGAGCGCATGGCCCGGGTCGAGGTCCAGTCCGTCATCGTGAACATCACGGGCGGCAGGCTCGGTTCCCACCATTTCGAGGCGGATGTCGGGGTGCGGGCCGGCATGGTCTGTTCGGACGATATCGGCCGCGTTCTGGAGGCCGCCAGCGCCTACACGCCCCGGCCGGGCCGCGCCGTGCTGCACGCCCTGCCGACCGGGTTCTCGCTCGACGGGCAGACGAACGTCATCGAGCCGTCCGGCATGATCGGCGAGAAGCTCGGGGTGGACCTGCACGTCGTAACGGGCGAGCAGGCGGCGGCCCGCAACCTGATGCTGGCCGTCGAGCGGAGCCATCTCGGGGTGGAGGCGGTGGTCGCGACGCCCTACGCGTCCGCACTCGCCTCGCTGGTCGACGACGAGGCCGAGATGGGCGTGGTCGTGATCGACATGGGCGGCGGCACGACCTCCGTCGGTGTCCTGTCCGGCGGCAACCTCGTCCACGTGGACGCGGTGGCGGTCGGCGGCCACCACGTCACCATGGACATCGCCCGCGGCCTCACCACCCGCGTTTCGGCGGCCGAGCGGCTGAAGACGCTCTACGGCTCCGCCATCTCCTCGCCGTCGGACGACCGGGACACGATCGCGGTCCCGCAGGTCGAGGACGACGACGAGCGTGAGATCGCCCATCACGTGCCGAAGGCGCAGCTCGTCCGCATCATCCGGCCCCGCATCGAGGAGATCCTGGAACTCGTGCGCGACCGACTCAAATCCGCCGGCTATGCCGGCCAGGCAGGGCGCCGGGTGGTGCTGACGGGCGGCGCGAGCCAGCTCGTCGGCCTTCCGGAGGTGGCCCGCCGCGTCCTCGGCGGCCAGATCCGGATCGGGCGGCCGCTCGGCATCAGGGGGCTGCCCGAGGCGGCCCGCGGGCCCGCCTTCTCGGCGGCCGTCGGGCTCCTGGTCTACCCCCAGGTGGCTCATGTCGAGCATTTCGAGCCGAGGGCGCAGGGCTTCTTCGCCGGCGACCCGTCGGCCGGATACCTGTCCCGGATGGGGCGCTGGCTGCGCGACAGTTTCTGAGGATCCGCCGCGGCGACGCCGCGGCATGAAAAGGGTTTGCCGGGGCTGAGCCCCGGCGTGGCAACGGGGCCGTCGAGGCCGAGGAAAGGGCACGTCATGATCAACCTGCAAGCCCCGGACATCCGGGAACTGAAGCCCCGGATCACGGTGTTCGGCGTCGGCGGCGCCGGCGGGAACGCCGTGAACAACATGATCGATTCCGGCCTGCAGGGCTGCGAGTTCGTGTGCGCCAACACGGATAGCCAGGCGCTGACCTCGTCCCATTGCGAGCGGATCATCCAGATGGGTGTTGGCGTGACCCAGGGCCTCGGCGCAGGCTCCCAGCCGGAGATCGGGCGCGCTGCGGCCGAGGAGGTCATGGACGAGATCCGCGACCAGCTCTCCGGCGCGCACATGGCCTTCATCACGGCCGGCATGGGCGGCGGCACCGGCACGGGCGCGGCGCCCGTCATCGCCCGGGCGGCCCGCGAGATGGGAATCCTGACGGTCGGGGTCGTGACGAAGCCGTTCCAGTTCGAGGGGCAGCGCCGCATGCGGGTCGCGGAAGCCGGCGTGAACGAGCTCGCCCAGTCCGTCGACACCCTGATCGTCATCCCGAACCAGAACCTGTTCCGGGTCGCGAACGAGAAGACGACCTTCGCCGACGCCTTCGCGATGGCCGACCAGGTGCTCTATTCGGGCGTCGCCTGCATCACCGACCTGATGGTCAAGGAAGGCCTGATCAACCTCGACTTCGCCGACGTCCGCGCCATCATGCGCGAGATGGGCAAGGCCA
>CALMTJ010000414.1:4082-12973 GCA_937872715.1 uncultured Methylobacteriaceae bacterium | reverse complement strand
TGACCGCCGGGATCACGACGCGGCTCCCGGAACGTGGGGGGTCCGCGGGTACAGACCGCAAACGCGCATCTGCCAGAGGCATACGACGGGAGTGACGACGAGCTCCATGCCGATGGCGAGCAGCATGGAGGGTGCCGGCAGGCCGACCAGCCCGAGCCCGGCGAGCCGCCCGAGGCCGCCGACGACGACGATCAGGGTGAGGAGCTGGAACCGGCCCCGCTTCCCCTCGATCGACGGGACGGTCGACCAGAACATCAGCCCGATTCCGAGCAGCAGCCCCGACAGGTAGCGGTAATGGCTGTCGCCCGTGACAGGGAGGGCGTCGCCCGTCAGCCCGGCCCCGAACAGCACGCCGTAGAGGCCACCTCCGACGGGAACCAGCCCCGCGATGGCCACGACGCGTTGAAGCAGGCGCCGTTCACGCTCGACCTTGTCCATCGCGTCCCGTTGCCCCGGAGAGCGGAACAATCGGATCCCGGGGACAGGGTTCCGGTCGCGGTCAGGCGGCGTTGCCCTTCAGCCGGGCATTGCAGCGGCTCCAGTATTGCGGCCATTTGAGGCCGCCGGTCTTGCCAGACGTCTTCGCCTCCCTCCATTCCGCGCCGCATTTCCGCTGACGTTCCCGGGCGGCCATCTGTCCGGCCGTCGGCTCGCGCTTCGGCCGTGCCGTCCGAGCGGCAGGCGGTGCCGCCTCGGCTTTCGGAGACGTCGCGGCGGCCGCGCCCTGGGCCGAGACCGGTCCCGTTCCGCCGAGCACGAGGGTGGCGAGAGCCGCGAGCGCTATGACCGTCCGACGCATGGTGACCTTTCCGTCGAAGGCCGCTCCCGCGGCCGATGGCCCGATGTTAGCGCCGGCTCCGGTTTCGGCAAGCACCCGAGCGTCCTGCGCCGGCCGGGAGGGTTTCGCGGGAGGGCCGTCTTCGCCTACCATGGCCGGACCCGACGAGAGGCAACATGGCCGCCGCCCCCGCATCCTCGATCGACCTCTATTACTGGCCGACCCCGAACGGCTGGAAGATCTCCATCATGCTCGAGGAATGCGGGCTGGCGTACCGGGTCGTGCCGGTGAACATCGGCACCGGCGACCAGTTCAAGCCGGACTTCCTGGCGATCTCTCCGAACGCCAAGATGCCGGCGATCGTGGATCCGGACGGCCCGGGCGGCCAGCCGATCCCGGTCTTCGAGTCGGGCGCCATCCTGCAATACCTCGGCCGCAAGACGGGGATGTTCTACCCGGGCGAGGAGCGGGCCCGGGTCGAGGTGGAGCAATGGCTGTTCTGGCAGATGGCCGGCCTCGGCCCCATGGCGGGCCAGACGCATCATTTCCGCATCTACGCGCCGGAGAAGATCCCCTACGCGGTCGACCGCTACACGAACGAGACGAACCGCCTCTACGGCGTCCTCGACAAGCGCCTGTCCGATCGCGAGTACCTGGCCGGAGCCTATTCCATCGCCGACATGTCGGCCTACCCCTGGGCGAAGCTCTGGGAAAGGCAGGGCCAGGACATCGCCCAGTTCCCGAACATGAAGCGCTGGATCGACGCGGTCGGCGCGCGACCCGCCGTGAAGCGGGGGGTCGCGGTCAACGCTGCCGATCGCGGCAAGTACGACATGCGGGACCCCGCCGTCCGGGCCGTGCTCTTCGGGCAGCGCGCCCGATGACGGAACGCTCCGCCTCTCAGGGCCGAACCGCGCTCGCCGTCTCCTCGAGCTGCCTCGACCACGTGTCCGAGCCGCACAGCACGCCCAGCACGCATCCCTCGACCTCGAGCTTCTCCGCGCCGAGCGCCCGCATCGTGATGTCGTAGGTCTTGCCGTTCTCGGGATTGTAGATCGACCCCGTCCAGCTGCCCGGGCCGTCGGCCTTCATGTCGCGGGTGAGCGGCATGCCGACCACCGTGCGGCGGCGAAGGGATGCGTCCGGATTGTGGAGGTCGAGGATGTTCGTCTTCGCCCACACCACCGTCCCGCAAAAGGAGGCGCCGCAGGGTGAGATCCTGATCCGCGAATCCCCGTTCTCCGTGAGCCAGGTTCCGACGAGCCCGTCCCGGTCGCCCGCCCAGGCGGCCGGCGCCATGCTCGACAAGCCCACCATCGCAAGGATCGTCCATCTCATCGCGACACCTCTCGGAGATGCGCCGCGTCCGGCGCCCTCGGTCAGCATGCTCCGGCCGGATGTTGCGGATTTCGTGGCGGGATCGGGACCGTCGGGCGGCGGAGCGCGCGCGGCGTGGACGGTCAGCCTTGAGGATCGCGGGGGCGCGTGCCTATAAGCCGGCCATCCTCTTCACAAGGTTGACGGATTTCATGGCCACCGAGCACACCTTCTCCATCCTGAAGCCGGACGCCACGCGCCGCAACCTGACCGGCGCGGTGAACGCCGTGATCGAGGAGGCGGGCCTTCGCATCGTGGCCCAGAAGCGCATCCTGATGACCGCGGCGCAGGCGGAAACGTTCTACGGGATCCACCGCGAGCGCCCCTTCTTCGGAGAGCTCGTCGCCTTCATGACCTCCGCGCCCGTGATCGTGCAGGTGCTGGAAGGAGAGAACGCGGTCGCGAGGTACCGCGACGTGATGGGCGCCACGAACCCGGCCAACGCCGCCGACGGCACCATCCGCAAGCTGTTCGCGCAATCGGTCGGAGAGAACACGGCCCACGGATCGGACTCTGTCGAGAACGCCAGGATCGAGATCGCGCAGTTCTTCTCGGGCAACGAGATCGTCGGGTAGATTCACCCGTCGGGCTGCTCAGGCGTGGCGCGGACCAGTCCCAGCCTCCGCAAGGGTTCGAAATCCCCGTCGCGGTGAAGGAGCGCATATCTGTGCTCCATGCAGAAGGCCGCGATGATGAGATCGGCCGTCTTGCCGACCGTCAGGCCTTCGCTTCGTAGCCTACGGTAGTAGCCCGCGGCGGCGACGGCGATCTTCTCGTCGAGCATACGTTCAACGCGAACGCTGCCGATCTCCCTCCTCATCTCGTTCGCGTGGCGCTCGTCGCGAGCGCCTCGCAACACCCCCAGGACAACGAGATCGCCGACGAGAATCGTCGTCGACGGCCTCTCGATCCGGTGGCAAATGTCGGACGGCCGCTCCGTCCCTGCCGCGCAGATGGTCGATCCAGACCGAGCTGTCGACGACGATCAAGGATCGATCACGACGTTCGTTCGCATGTTGGTGTATGTCCGCTCTTCGCGTTACACATAATTCTTGCGGGCAGGCCCTGGAAGTCGTGCGGGCGACGGTGCCGCGGCCGCGCGATACGATAGCCTGACGGTACTTCCATGAACCTCATGCCCCGCATCGAGACCCGGCGGTCGACCTGCCCGCACGATTGCCCCTCGACCTGCGCGCTCGAGGTCGAGGTGATCGAAGGCCGCTCGATCGGGCGCGTTCGGGGCGCGAAGGAGAACAGCTACACGGCGGGCGTCGTCTGCGCCAAGGTCGCTCGCTACGCGGAGCGCATCCAGAACCCGGACCGGCTGACGCATCCCCTGCTCAGGACCGGACCTAAGGGATCCGGCCAGTTCCGGCGCATTTCCTGGGAGGAGGCGCTCGACCGGACGGCCGAGGCCTTCGGCGATGCCGAACGGCGTCACGGATCGGAGGCCGTCTGGCCGTATTACTACGCCGGCACGATGGGCTACGTGATGCGGGACGGCATCAACCGCCTGCGCCACGCGAAGGGCTATTCCGGCCAGTACTCGACCATCTGCACGACGCCGGCCTGGACGGGCTTCATCGCCGGGACCGGGCGGCTCGCGGGCGCCGACCCGCGCGAGATGGCGCTCTCCGACTGCGTCGTGATCTGGGGGACGAACCCGGTCCACACGCAGGTGAACGTGATGACCCACGCGCTCCGTGCCCGGAAGGAACGGGGCGCAACGGTCGTTGCAATCGACATCTACGACAACCCGACGATGAAGCAGGCGGACCTCGCGCTCCTGGTCCGGCCGGGGACGGACGGCGCGCTCGCCTGCGCGGTCATGCACGTCCTCTTCCGCGACGGCCATGCCGACCGCGACTACCTTTCGCGCTACACGGACGCGCCGGGCGAGCTGGAGGCGCATCTCTCCACCCGCACGCCGGAATGGGCGGCGGCCATCACCGGCCTCCGGGTGGCCGAGATCGAGGACTTCGCCCGGCTCGTGGGTACCCGCAAGCGGAGCTATTTCCGGCTGGGCTACGGGTTCTCGCGCAACCGGAACGGCGCGGTGAACATGCACGCCGCTCTCTCGATCCCGGCGGTGACCGGCGCCTGGCGGCACGAAGGCGGCGGCGCCTTTCATTCGAACTCGGGCATCTACCGGCTGAACAAGACCCTGCTGGAGGGGCTCGACCGCGTCGATCCGTCCGTCCGCACCCTCCAGCAGGTGCAGATCGGCCGCGTTCTCACCGGCGAACGCGAGGCGCTCAAGGACCGCGGTCCCGTTTCGGCGCTGCTGGTCCAGAACACGAACCCGGTCTCGGTCGCGCCCGAGCAGGAGCTCGTGAAGCGGGGCTTTTCGCGCGAGGACCTGTTCTCCTGCGTCCATGAGCAGGTGATGACGGAAACGGCCCGCATGGCGGACGTGATCCTGCCGGCCACCATGTTCCTCGAACACGACGACATCTACACGAGCGGCGGGCACCAGCACATCCAGCTCGGCCTGAAGCTCGTCGAGCCGCCGGGCGAGTGCCGTTCCAACCACGAGGTGATCGCGGCCCTGGCCGGCCGCCTCGGCGCCGAGCATCCGGGCTTCGCCATGAGCCCCCGTGCCATCATCGAGGCCATGCTGGCCGCCTCCGGCCGGGGCACGCTGGCCGACCTCGCGGCGGAGAACTGGCTGGACGTGCAGCCGCCCTTCGAGACGGCGCATTACCTCGACGGCTTCGGCTATCCGGACGGCCGTTTCCGGTTCTCCCCGGACTGGCCCCGGGTGCCGAACGGCAATGACGGCCCCATGGGGCCGCACGGGACGATGCCGCGCTTCCCCGACCACTGGACCGAGCTGGAGGAGGCGACGCCCGAGCACCCGTTCCGGCTCGCGACCAGCCCGGCCCGCAACTTCCTGAACTCCTCCTTCAACGAGACCCCGACGTCGCGGGACAAGGAGGGCGGGCGGCCGGAGGTCTTCGTCCATCCGGCCGACGCCGCGCCTCTCGGGATCGCGACGGGCGATTGGGTCCGGCTCGCCAACGGGCGGGGAACGGTGCTGCTGCGGGCACGCCTTTACGAGGGCGTGCGGCGCGGCGTGCTCATCGCCGAATCGATCTGGCCGAACGCCTTCTTCCCCGACGGCCGCGGCATCAACACGCTCGTCGGCGCCGACCCGGTGGCGCCCTTCGGCGGCGTCGCCTTCCACGACACCCGCGTGTCGCTGACGCGGGTCGAGGCGCCCGCCACCGCCGAACCGCCGGCCGTCGTTTCGGCGGTGGCCTGAAGGGCAGAGCTGTCCCGCACCCTTCGCGATCCTCATCCTGAGGTGCCCTGCGGAGCAGGGCCTCGAAGGACGCACGACCGCCCCGCGTGCCCCCGGATCGAAGTCCGGGGGCGTGCTTCGAGGGCCGGCTGCGCCGGTCACCTCAGCGTGAGGAGGCGAGTGGCTCGACCTCGATCAGAAGAACGCCCAGGGCGCGGCCAGGACACCATCCGGCGCCTCGCGAGCCAGGCGGAACGCGCTCACCGCGGCACCTGCTCGACGGCCGAGCCCGCGAGCCGGACTCGGCCGGCCGCCACAGCGGCCAGCGCCTCGGGATAAAGGCGGTGCTCCGCCTCCAGCACCCGGGCCCCGAGCGAGGCCTCGTCGTCGCCCGGCAGGACGGGCACGCCGGCCTGGGCGATCGTCGGGCCGGAATCGAGATCCGGCACCACGAAATGCACGGTGCAGCCGTGCAGCTCGGCCCCGGCCGCGAGCGCCTGGGCGTGGGGCCGCAATCCCTTGAAGGCGGGCAAGAGCGAGGGATGGACGTTGAGCATGCGGCCGCGCCAGCGCTCCGCGAAGTCGGCGGTGAAGATGCGCATGAACCCGGCCAGGCAGACGATCTCGACACCGTGGGCGTCGAGGGCGCGGCCGATCTCCGCCTCGAAGGCGGAGCGGTCGCGATAGGCGCGATGGTCGACGATGACGGTCGCGATGCCCGCGGCCTCCGCGGTCGCGAGACCGGCCGCGTCCGCCCTGTTCGACAGAACGAGCGCGATCGTCGCCGGGTAGGTGGGATCCCGCGCCGCCTCGATCAGCGCCGCCATGTTGGAGCCGCGGCCCGAGATGAGGATCGCGACGCGGCGCCTTTCGCCGGGATCGGCGGGCCGGGCCGTCCCGCCGGACATCTCCCTAGAACGCCAGCCGGTTCGTGAAGGTGACACGATCCCCGCCGGCATGGGGCGTGACGCGGCCGAGGCGGATCGGCGTCTCGCCCGCGGCCCGGAAGGAGGCCGCGACCGCGTCCGCGTCCTCCTCGCCCGCGACCGCCACCATGCCGATCCCGCAATTGAAGGTCCGCAGCATCTCCCGTTCCGCCACGCCGCCCGTCCGGGCGAGCCAGCCGAACACCGCCGGCGGCGTGACCGCCAGAAGGTCGATCTCGGCCCCGGTCCCGTCCGGCAGGATGCGGGGGATGTTGTCCGGGAAGCCACCGCCCGTGATGTGGGCGAGCGCCTTGACCGGCGCGCCCTCCTTCAGGGCGGCGAGCAGCGGCTTCACGTAGATGCGGGTCGGATCGAGCAGGGCGTCCCCGAGGCGCCGGCCGGACGCGAAGGGCGCCGGGCCGTCGAAGGACAGGCCGCTCAGCTCCACGATCCGGCGCACCAGCGAGAAGCCGTTCGCGTGCAATCCGGAGGAGGGGAGCCCGAGGAGGACGTCTCCCGGCCGAACGTCCCCGCGCGGCAGGAGCGAGCCGCGCTCGGCCGCCCCGACCGCGAACCCGGCGAGGTCGTAATCGGCGTCGTGATAGAGCCCCGGCATCTCGGCCGTTTCGCCGCCGACAAGGGCGCAGCCGGCCTGCCGGCAGCCCTCCGCGATTCCCCTGACGATGGCGACGCCCACGGCCGGATCGAGGCGGCCGGTCGCGTAATAGTCGAGGAAGAGGAGGGGTTCGGCGCCCTGGACCACGAGGTCGTTCACGCACATCGCCACGAGGTCGATGCCGATCGTGTCATGGCGGCCGGTCTGGATCGCGATCTTCACCTTCGTGCCGACGCCGTCATTCGCCGCGACGAGGATCGGGTCCTTGAAGCCCGCGGCCTTGAGGTCGAATAGGCCGCCGAACCCGCCGATCTCCGCATCCGCGCCTGGCCGGCGCGTCGAGCGGACGAGGGGCTTGATGGCCTCCACCATGGCGTTGCCGGCATCGATGTCGACGCCCGCTTCGGCATAGGTCAGGCCGTTGCGGCCGGGAGGACGGGGGGCGTCGGTCATGGCTCTTGGACGGGACCAGCCGGGGCAGTAAGGGTCGGGCCGACCCGACGCAAGCGGGCGCCGGACCCGAGGCAAGGCGGCCGCGACCGTCCCATGACGATCCCGAACATCATCACCATCCTGCGGCTCCTCGCGGTCCCGCTGCTCATCGTCGTGATCGGGCAGGGGCGCTGGAACCTCGCCTTTGCGATCTTTCTCCTGGCCGGGATCTCGGACGCCGTGGACGGGTTCATCGCGCGCCGATACGACATGCGGACCGAGTTCGGCGCCTATATCGACCCGCTCGCCGACAAGGCGCTCCTCGTTTCCATCTACGTGACGCTCGCGATCACCGGCATCCTGCCGGGCTGGCTCGCGGTGCTGGTCGTGTCGCGGGATGCGATGATCGTGGCGGGCCTCATCGTCGCCCGCCTCATGGACCGGCCCATGCCCATCAGGCCGCTGGTCGTCTCCAAGGCGAACACGGCGGCGCAGATCGCCTTCGCGGCGACCATGCTCGGGCTGCTCGCGATCGGCCACGGTCACACGCCCTGGATCGATTGGGGGATGGGGATCGTCGCGGCCCTCACCGTAGCATCGGCCGCCGGATACCTGATCCGCTGGCTCCGCCACATGACCGCCTCGTGAGCCCTCCCATGATCGATCGCGGGCGGAACCGTTCGGTGGAGAGGCAGGCCGGCTACTTCCTGGGCGCCCTCGTCGTCGTCCTGGCTGGGCTCTACGTGCTCGGAGACGTGCTCCTGCCCTTCGTGGCCGGCGCGGCCCTGGCCTATCTCCTCGATCCCGTGGCCGACCGGCTGGAGAGGCTCGGTATGAACCGGCTCGGCGCCACCGTGCTGATCGTCGCGCTCGTCGTCGTGGTGCTCGGCCTCGTCTTCGTGATCGCGGCGCCCCTCGTCGTGCAGCAGGTGCTCCGCTTCGCCGAGCAGGTGCCGGGCTATGTGGTACGCCTCCAGGCGCTGCTCGCCGAGCAGGGCGGACCGCTGATCCGCCGGATCGGCGGGGACGACGCGCTGGCCCAGGTGCAGCGCTCGCTGGGCGATCTCCTCGGGCAGGGCGCGAACTGGGTCGCGACCTTCATGCGGTCCGTCTGGTCGGGCTCGAAGGTGCTGGCCGGCATCGTGTCGCTCCTCGTCGTGACGCCCGTCGTCGCCTTCTACCTCCTGGTCGACTGGGACCGGATGATCGAGACCCTCGACGGCTGGGTGCCGCCGCGCCATCGCGCCACCGTACGGCGCCTCGCCCGGGAGGCGGACGATGCCGTCGCGGGCTTCGTGCGCGGCCAGTCGGCCGTCTGCCTCCTGCTCGGCACCTTCTACGCGGGCGGGCTCTGGATCGTGGGGCTGAATTTCGGCGTGCTCATCGGCATGTTCGCCGGGCTGATCTCCTTCGTTCCCTATGTCGGGTCGATGACGGGGCTGATCCTCTCCGTCGGCGTCGCGCTCGTTCAGTTCACGCCGGACTGGTCCATGGTGGCGGCGACCCTCGCCGTGTTCC
>CALMTJ010000414.1:0-4072 GCA_937872715.1 uncultured Methylobacteriaceae bacterium | reverse complement strand
GCCGAAGCTCGTGGGCGAGGCGGCGGGCGTCCATCCCGTCTGGGTGATGTTCGCGCTCCTCGCCTTCGGCTCGCTGTTCGGCTTCCTCGGCCTTCTCGTGGCCGTCCCGGTCGCGGCGGTGCTGGGCGTGCTCGTGCGCTTCGCGATCGAGCTGTACCAGGAAAGCCCGCTCTATCTCGGCGCGTCCGCCCATCACCCGGACACGACGGAGACGGCCGTGGTCATCCGCAAGGCCGAGACCTGATCCATGCGGCAGCTCGTGCTCGACCTGCCGCACCGGCCCGGCTTCGACCGGGAGGATTTCCTGCCCGGCGCCTCCAACGAGGCGGCGCTCGGGCTGATGGAGGGCTGGCCCGCCTGGCCGGACACGATCCTCCTGCTGCACGGGCCGCCAGGCAGCGGAAAGAGCCACCTCGCCTCCATCTGGGCGGCCCGGTCGGGGGCGTTCACCCTCGCGGCATCCGACGTGCGGGAGGACGTCGTGCCGACCCTCGCCGCCATGCCGGCGCTCGCGGTCGAGGATCTGGGTCGCGGGCGGCTGGACGAGCCGGCGCTCTTCCACCTCGTGAACCTGTCCCGCGAAAGCGGCCGGTCCATGCTCCTGACGGCCGCGGGCCCGGTCGACGCGCTCGGCATCGGGACGGCGGACCTCGCCTCGCGGCTCCGCCTCGCGCCCGCCGTCGCCCTCGGTCCGCCGGACGACGCGCTGCTCAAGGCCGTGCTCGTGAAGCTCTTCCTCGACCGGCAGCTCCTCGTGGATGCGAGCGTCGTGGACTACCTCGCGACGCATATCGAGCGGTCGCTCGGACGGGCGTCGGCCGTGGTGGCGGCGCTCGACCGCGAGGCGCTGAGCCGGGGACGGCGCGTGACGCGCCCGATGGCGGCCGATCTCGTCGCCGGTTCCGAGGCCGGAGATCACCGCTCGTGAGAACGGCCCGTCCGTAGTATCATCGAAACTTCACGGAAGGTCCCTAAAGCCGATGGCGATGGCGCGACGACGAAGGAAGACCGCCGCGCAAATCCCGGCGAATGACGTCCCGGAGGCGGGCGCGCCCGTTCCGGAAACGTCGCGGGACGGGGAGGGCATCGCGCTCCGGGGCAGCCCGGCGAGGTTCATCAACCGCGAACTCTCCTGGCTCCGGTTCAATCGCCGCGTCCTTGAGGAGGCGGCGAACCGCTCCCATCCGCTCCTGGAGAAGCTCCGCTTCCTGTCGATCTCGGCCTCGAACCTCGACGAGTTCCTGATGGTCCGGGTGGCCGGGCTGCTCGGCCAGGTGAGGACGGGCGTCTCGGCGATGTCCGTCGACGGGCTCACGACGGCCGAGCAGCTCGCCCGCATCCGGGCCGAGACCACCGTGCTCGCCGCCGATCAGCAGCGGCGCTGGACGGAGCTCGCGGGCGAGCTCGCCGGGAACGGGATCGTGCTGGTCGACGGAGCGGGCGTGACGCCTGCGGAGCGGGACTGGCTGCAAGGGCATTTCCTCACCCACGTGTTTCCCGTCCTGACCCCGCTCGCCGTCGATCCGGCGCACCCGTTCCCGTTCATCCCGAACCTCGGCTTCTCCATCGCGCTGAAGCTCGTCCGCAAGGGCGACGGCCGGACCTTGAACGCGCTCATCCGGCTGCCAGCCAAGGTCGACCGCTTCGTCCGGCTGCCCGATGGCGGCGACGCGGAGGCGGCCCGCTTCATCGCGCTCGAGGAACTCGTCGGGCTGTTCACCGCTCAGCTCTTCCCCGGCTACCGGGTCGAGGGGAGGGGCGCGTTCCGGATCATCCGGGATTCCGACATCGAGGTGGAGGAGGAGGCCGAGGACCTCGTCCGCCTGTTCGAGACGGCGCTGAAGCGGCGCCGGCGCGGCAGCGTGATTCGGCTCGAGGTCGAGGCCGCGATGCCGGAGGACCTCGCCCATTTCGTGGCGGACGAGCTCGACCGGAAGGCGGACGACATCTTCGTGGTCGAGGGCATGCTGGCCCTGAACGATCTCGCCCAGCTCGGCGCGCTCGACCGGCCGGACCTCAAGTTCAAGCCCTACACCCCGCGCTTCCCCGAGCGCATCCGGGAGGCGGGCTCCGACTGCTTCGCGGCCATCCGGACGAAGGACATCGTCGTCCACCATCCCTACGAATCCTTCGACGTCGTGGTCCAGTTCCTCCAGCAGGCGGCCCGCGACCCGAACGTCGTCGCCATCCGGCAGACCCTCTACCGCACGTCCGCCGACAGCCCGATCGTGCGGGTGCTGTCGGAGGCGGCCGAATCCGGGAAGTCCGTGACCGCCCTCGTCGAACTGAAGGCGCGCTTCGACGAGGAGGCGAACATCCGCTGGGCGCGGGACCTCGAACGCGCCGGTGCGCAGGTCGTGTTCGGCTTCCTCGAGATGAAGACGCACGCCAAGCTGTCGATGGTGGTGCGCCGCGAGGGCGCGCAGCTCGTCACCTATTGCCATGTCGGCACGGGCAATTACCACCCGATCACCGCTCGCATCTACACGGACCTGTCGTTCTTCACGGCCGACCCGGCGATCGGCCGCGACGTGAACCGCATCTTCAACTTCATCACCGGCTATGCCGAGCCGGACGAGCTGGAGCAGATGGCGGTCTCGCCCGTGAACCTGCGCAAGAAGCTCTTCCGGCGCATCGAGGAGGAGGTGGCGCACGCGGCCGCCGGGCGGCCGGCCGCGATCTGGGCGAAGTGCAACTCGCTCGTCGACCCGGCCACCATCGACGCCTTCTACGCCGCGAGCCAGGCCGGCGTGCAGATCGACCTCGTGGTGCGGGGCATCTGCTGCCTCAGGCCCGGCATCCCGGGGCTGTCGGAGAACATCCGGGTGAAGTCGATCGTCGGGCGCTTCCTCGAGCACAGCCGGATCTTCGCCTTCGGCAACGGCTTCGGGCTGCCGCACGCGAAGGCCCATGTCTACATCGCGTCCGCCGACCTCATGACCCGCAACCTCGACCGGCGGGTGGAGGCGCTGTTGCCCATCTGCAACCCGACCGTCCACCAGCAGGTGTTGGACCAGATCATGGTCGCGAATCTGCTCGACAACGAGCAGAGCTGGACCGTATTGCCGTCCGGCGAAACGGAGAGGGTGACGTTGCAGCCCGGCGAGGAGCCCTTCAACGCCCACAAATACTTCATGACCAACCCGAGCCTGTCGGGTCGCGGCAAGGCGCAGAAGACGTCGGGTCCCCGGGCTCTAGCCAAGCGTGGACGCTCTCCTGCCAGCTGAATCCCCGAGCCGCCTCCCCGGGCCGCCCACAGCCATCATCGACATCGGTTCGAACTCCGTCCGGCTCGTGATCTACGAGAGCGGCGGGCGGGCTCCCGCGCCGCTCTACAACGAGAAGCTGATGTGCGGCCTCGGTCGCGACCTCGCGACGACGGGCCGGCTGAGCGAGGACGCGGTCGAGCGGGCGCTGGCGGCGCTCGCTCGGTTCCGGGTGCTGTGCCATTCGGCGGGCGTCGGCACGGTTCGGGTCCTCGCGACGGCGGCGGCCCGCATGGCGGCGAACGGCGCCGACTTCCTCCGCAGGGCGGCCGAATCCTGCGGCTCGCCCGTGACCCTGCTCACGGGCGAGCGCGAGGCGGAGCTCTCCGCCTTCGGCGTCATCTCCGGCTTCCACGAGCCGGACGGGATCGTGGGCGACCTCGGCGGCGGATCGCTGGAACTGATCGACGTTCGCCGCGATTCCTTCGGGCCGGGGAAGACCCTGCCGCTCGGCGGCCTCGTCCTGAAGGACAGGGCGGCGGGCTCGGCCAAGGTCGCCGCGAAGCTCGCCCGGGACGAGCTGCTGCAGGCTCCGCAGCTCCACATGCTGGGTGGCCGCACCTTCTACGCGGTCGGCGGGACCTGGCGCGCCCTCGCCAAGATGCAGATGACGGAGAGCGGCTATCCGATGCACGTGATGCACGGCTACGCCTTCGAGCTGAAGCGCGGCGGCTTCCTCCGCATGGTCGAGCGCACGAGCCCGCTCGCCCTCAAGGCGATCGGCGCCGTGACGGAGCAGCGCCGCCCGCTCCTCGCCTACGGCGCGCTCGTGCTGGACGAGATCGTCCGCATCGGCTCTCCGGCCC
>CALMTJ010000413.1:321-4851 GCA_937872715.1 uncultured Methylobacteriaceae bacterium | reverse complement strand
CCGGACGCCCGTGGCGTCCGCTCGGACCGGCCGGGCGTCTCGCCCTCGCGGCCGCGATCGGGGCCGCCGCGCTCCTGCCCGTCTTCGCCAGCACCTACCTCCTGACCGTCGGGGCGGAGATCCTGATCTTCGCGCTCTTCGCCGCGAGCCTCCAGTTCATCATGAGCACGGGCGGGCTCGCCTCCTTCGGCCACGCGGCCTATTTCGGCTGCGGCGCCTACGGGGCGGCGCTGGCCGCGAAGCTGCTCGGCTTCGCCATGGCGCCGGCGCTCGCGGCCGGCACGGCCGCCGGGGCCGCGGCCGCAGGCCTGTTCGGCTGGTTCTGCGTGCGCCTGTCCGGCGTCTATCTCGCCATGCTGACGCTCGCCTTCGCGCAGATCGCCTGGTCCGTCGCCTTCCAGTGGACGGACGTCACCGGCGGCGACAACGGCATCCTGGGCATCTGGGCATCCGGCTGGGCCGCGAAGCCCGCGAACTTCTACTGGATCGCGCTCGCCGCTATGGTCGCGGCCGTCGCGGCGCTCCGGACGATCGTCTTCGCGCCCTTCGGCTACACGCTCCGGGCGGTGCGCGATTCCGACCTTCGCGGTGAAGCGATCGGCCTATCGCGCCGCCGCGTGCAATGGACGGCCTTCGCGGTCGCGGGCGGTTTCGCGGGGCTCGCCGGCGCGCTGTTCGTCTTCCTGAAGGGCAGCGTGTTCCCGGACGCGCTCGCGATCCCGCTCTCGGTGGACGCGCTCGTCATGGTGCTGCTGGGCGGCGTCGGAACCGTGTCGGGCGCCGTGGTCGGCGCCGCCGTCTACCGGGCGCTGACGATCGTCCTGATGAGCCACACGGACTACTCGAAGCTCGTGCTGGGAGCCATCGTGGTGCTGCTCGTCGTGCTCTTCCCGGCCGGGATCGTGGGCTCGCTCGGCCGCGTGCGCGGCCGGTTCAGGGCGAGGGAGACGGTCCCGCTCCCCGAGGCGGCCGGATGAGCCCGCACCTCGCGGTCGAGAACCTGTCGAAATCCTACGGCGGCGTACAGGCCGTCCGGGACGTCTCCTTCACGCTCGCCCGGGGGGAGATCCTCGCCCTCATCGGCCCGAACGGGGCGGGCAAGTCGACCTGCTTCAACATGCTGAACGGGCAGATCGCGAGCGATTCCGGCCGCATCCGGATCGACGGGCGCGACACGACGGGGCTGCGTCCCGCGGCGATGTCGCGGTTCGGAATCGGCCGCACCTTCCAGATCACCGCGACCTTCGCGTCCATGACCGTGCGGGAGAACGTCCAGGTGGCGCTCCTGTCGCATCACGGCCTCGCCTATCGGGTCTTCGGCGTGGCCGGGCGCGCCCATTCCGGCGAGGCCGACGGCCTCCTGGACCTCGTCGGAATGCGGGGCGCGGCGGACCGGCCTTGCGGCGAGCTCGCCTATGGCGACCTGAAGCGGCTCGAGCTCGCGGTCGCGCTCGCGAACGCGCCGACCCTCCTGTTCATGGACGAGCCGACCGCCGGGATGGCGCCGGGCGAGCGCACCGAGCTGATGCGTCTCACGGCCCGGATCGCCCGGGAGCGCGGCATCGGGGTGCTGTTCACGGAGCACGACATGGACGTCGTGTTCGAACATGCCGACCGCGTCATGGTGCTGGCCAGGGGCGAGATCATCGCGGTCGGCCGCCCCGATGAGGTCCGGCAGGACGCGCGGGTGCAGGCGACCTATCTCGGGCAGGGCCTCGTCTATTCCGGTCGCCCCCGGGACGCGTCGCCGGCATGAAACTCGACGTTTCGGGCCTGAACGGCTGGTACGGCCCGGCCCATATCCTGTTCGACGTGTCCTTCCGGGTCGGTCCGGGCGAGGTCGTGGCGCTGCTCGGCCGGAACGGCGCCGGCAAGTCGACGACGTTCAAGGCCATCATGGGCCTGCTCGCCCGGCGCACCGGCCGCATCGGGTTCGACGGACGCGACGTCTCGAAAGCCGCGCCCTACGAGGTGGCCCGGGCCGGGCTCGGCTACGTGCCGGAGGATCGGCGCGTCTTCACCGAGCTGACGGTGGCCGAGAACCTGGAGGTCGGACGCCAGCCGCCCCGTCCGGGCGCGCCGGCCTGGACGCCGGACAGGCTCTACGGGCTGTTCCCGAATCTCGGCGCCATGCGGGGCCGTCCCGGCGGCCGCATGTCGGGCGGCGAGCAGCAGATGCTGACCATCGCCCGAACGCTCATGGGCAATCCGAGCCTCGTCCTCCTCGACGAGCCCTCCGAAGGGCTCGCGCCCAAGATCGTGGAGGACATGGCGGCCGCCATCGGCACCATGAAGGGCGAGGGGCTGAGCATCGTCCTGTCGGAGCAGAACCTGCATTTCGCCCGGCTGATCGCCGACCGCGCGGTGGTGATCGAGCGCGGCCGGGTGCGCTTCGACGGCACGATGACCGAGCTCGAAGCCGACCCGCAGGTTAGGGACGTCTACCTGGCGGTGTGATACGGACCCGGGTTGTGGCAGCGGACCCGACCATGAACAGCCTCGTCGCGGAGGATGTCGAGCGGCATCGCGCGACCTATCGGCTGGAAGACCAGATCGGCTTCATCCTCCGGCAGGTCGGGCAGCGGCACGCGGCCCTGTTCGCGGCCGGGATCGGCAGCGACCTCACCCCGACGCAATGGGCGGCTCTCTCCAGGCTGCGGGACGGGCCGGTCTCCCAAAACCTGCTCGGCCGGCAAACCGCCATGGACGCCGCGACCGTGAAGGGCGTGATCGATCGGCTGACCCGCCGCGGGCTGACGGAGACGCGCCCCGACCCCGAGGACGGCCGGCGCCTGCTGGTGGCTATCACCGCAGACGGCCAGCGGCTGGTCGACGGCAGCCTCCCGAACGCGGTCCGGATCACCGAGGACACGCTGGCACCGCTCTCGGATCGCGAACGGAAGCTGCTGATCGACCTCTTGAGACGGCTCCGCTGAGAGCGGGCGCGAGGCGAACCCTTCTCCCCTCGCGGGAGAAGGGGAGCGCCATCCGGGACCGGCTGGTCTTGGAGCACGCGCGACCGCCATCGACCGCGTCTCGGATCGCCTCAAGCGCCGACCACCACCGGCACCTTGTCGGCGGGCGGCGTGTTCCGCGAGCGGCCGATGCGGGGCACGCCGTCGATGATCACCATGCCGATGCCCGGCAGGTCGCCGAGCCTCACGCATTCGAGGAGGTCGCGGCCGGCGGAATGCTGCGCCCGGTCGAGCAGCACGAGATCGGCCGCCCGGCCGATCTCGATCAGCCCGCAATCGAGGTCGCGCATCCGGGCCGTGTTGCCGGTGCCGAGGCAGAAGGCGAGCTCGGCCGGCAGGTCGCCGAGCGCGGACAGCATGGAGATCATCCGGAGGATGCCGAGCGGCTGGACGCCGGAGCCGGCCGGGCCGTCCGTGCCGAGGATCACGCGGCCGAGCTGATCCATCTCGCGGGCGATCCGCAGCGTGTAGAGGGCGGCGCGCTCGTTGCCGTTATGCACGATCTCGAGCCCCCGGCCGCAGCCCTCGCAGATGCACCGGATCTCGCGATCGGGAAGGGCCGTGTGCCCGCCATTGATGTGGCCGACCACGTCCGTGTCGGCCTCGAGCACCACGGCCGAATCGATGAGACCGGAGCCCGGGATCGACGGTCCGCCCGTGTGGATGGTCGATTGGATGCCGTATTTGCGCGCCCAGCCGACCATGCGCCTCGCCGTCGGCCCGTCCTTCACGTCGCCGAGCCCCACCTCGCCCAGGAGCTTCACGCCGGCATCGGCCAGCTCCTTGAAGTCGCTCTCGACCATGCCGGGCTCGATCACGGGCGCGCCCGCATGGATCTTCATGCCGCCCGGCCGGAAACCGGTGAAGGCGCGCTGCGCGAAGATCGCCATGGCCTTCAGCCCGACGACGTCCTTCGGCCGGCCGGGCATGTGCACCTCGCCGGCCGAGATCATGGTCGTGACGCCGCCGTTCAGGGTGGAATCGATCCAGTTGATCTGGCTCTGGCGCGGGGTCCAGTCGCCCGCGACCGGATGGACGTGGCTGTCGATCAGCCCGGGCGCGAGCGGGGAGCCCCTGGCGTCGACGACCATCGTCGCGCCGTCCTGGTCGACGTCCTTCGCCCTGCCGACCGCCGCGATGCGGCCTCCCACCGCCACCACCGTGTCCGCGTCCAGGATCGGGGTCGCGAGGTCTCCGGAGAGGAGGAGCCCGATATTCCGGACCACGAGCTTCGCCGTGGGGTCGATCGCGGCCGCGACGGGATCCGCCATGCTGAGTCCTGCCCTCGCGACCGGCAGCCTCGCCCGGCCGGAGATCGTTCGTACGGAAACGGTCGACCCGTCGCAATGGCGGGACGGACCGATTACGGGGCGTTCGAGACCTCCGCCGCCGCGATCGTCACCGCCCTCAGGAGGTCGATGAGGTCCGAGGGCTGGTAGGGTTTGGCCAGGAACTCGACATCGGGGACCTCCGCGCTCTCGCCGGACGCCACGATGATGCGGCAGCCCGGCCGCGTTTCCCGGATGACCTCGACCCCCCGAAGGCCACCCGCGTC
>CALMTJ010000413.1:0-311 GCA_937872715.1 uncultured Methylobacteriaceae bacterium | reverse complement strand
GCCTGATATCCGTCACGACGGTCGCGATCTCCGGCCGGGCGGAGAAGGCGGCGAGCGCCTCCTGCTCCGTCCGGGCCTCGATCACCTCCCAGCCTTCGTCGCGCAGCTCTTCCGAGACCAGGAGACGGACGAGCTCGTCGTCCTCCAGGATCAGGATGGGTGTCACGTGGTCGCTCCAGTCCGGCGGACCAACGTCCCCCGGACGGGAAAGGGTCCGGACGGCCGCTACAGGAAGCTCTGCGGGTCCACGTCCACCGCGACCCGGACGGAGCCGCGCGGCTTGCCGGCGCGGACGAGCCAGGCGCGCAGAT
>CALMTJ010000412.1:9559-26812 GCA_937872715.1 uncultured Methylobacteriaceae bacterium | reverse complement strand
CTTCACGACCCGGCTCGCCGATCCGGCCGGCGGGGCGTCGACGTGGACGGCCGCCCCCTTCGATCCGGGAGGCGGGTGGGCGGTGACGAAGGCGGAGGGGCCCGACGAGGTGCGCCGCGTCGAACGGTTCGCCTGGGACGGCCGGCACGCCGTCGCCGTCATCGACGGATTGCGCCGGGGCTGGCCCGCCATCCGCGACCGGGACGGCGACGCCTCGGTCCAGGACGGCGCTGCGAGCAGGCGCTTCGTCCGCGCCGCGCCGACCGTGGCCGGCACGGGAGCGCCGAAGGACGTCAGGCTCTTCGCCCCGCTGAACGGCAAGGTGATCGCGGTCCATGTCGAGCCTGGCCAGGCCGTGAAGGCCCGTCAGCCGCTCGCCGCCATCGAATCCATGAAGATGGAGATCCCGGTCGCCGCGGACGCGGACGGCACCGTCACCGCCGTGCGGGTCGCCGTCGGCGAGCAGGTGACGCTCGGCCAGGCCATCATCGAGCTGAGTTCGACATGAGCGCGACGCTCTCCCCCTCCGCTCGCCGGTCCGGCCGCTCGCCGGTCAGGATCGGCTGCGCCTCAGGCTTCTGGGGCGATTCGCAGATCGCCGTGCCGCAACTCCTCGGCGAGAACCTCGACTTCCTGGTCTTCGACTACCTGGCGGAGACCACCATGGCGCTCCTCCAGAGGGCGAGGATGCGCGATCCCGCGCTCGGCTACGCGGTCGACTTCGTCAGCCAGGTCGTCCGGGCGAATCTTCCCGCCCTCATGGAGCGCGGCGTCCGGCTCGTCTCGAATGCCGGCGGCCTCAACCCGGAAGGGTGCCGGGACGCGATCATGGCCGCCGCCCGCGAGATGGGGCTCGACCCGGTCGTCGCCATCGTGACCGGCGACGACGTCCTGGACCGGTCCGACGCCTTCCGGCTCTCGCCGGACGGGCCACCCGCGTCCGACCTGCCGCGAGGCCTCCTGTCCGCCAGCGCCTATCTCGGGGCGTTCCCGATCGCCGAGGCCCTGCGGGACGGCGCGGACATCGTCCCACCGGACGCTGCGTCGACAGCGCCGTCGTCGCCGGCATCTGCATCGCGGAGCACGGCTGGGGCGCGACGGATTACGACCGCCTCGCCCAGGCGAGCCTCGCCGGGCATCTCGTCGAGTGCGGCGCCCAGGCGACGGGCGGCCTGTACACGGATTGGCAGACGATCCCGGACTGGGCCAATATCGGCTATCCGATCGTCGAGATCGCGGAGGGAGGGAGCTTCGACCTTCTCAAGCCGGCCGGCACCGGAGGCCGCGTGTCGCCCGCGATCGCGGCCGAGCAGCTCCTCTACGAGATCGGCGATCCGGCCGCCTACGCGCTTCCGGACGTCGTCTGCGACTTCACGGAGGTCGCGATCGGCGAGGCCGGACCCGACCGCGTCCACGTCTCGGGGGCGCGGGGCACGCCGCCGAGCGGCGCCTACAAGGTCACCGCCACCTATCCGATGGGGTTCCAGCTCGCCCTCATGATGGCGATCCGGGGCCTCGACGCCCCCGCCAAGGCGGAGCGCACGGCGCGGGAGCTGCTCGGCCGCACCCGCCGCCTGATGGCCGAGGCGGGATACGGCGATTACTCGGACACGCTCGTCGAGTGCCTCGGCGCGGAGGCGATCTACGGCCCCCATTCGCGTATCCGCGATTGCCGGGAGATCGTCCTCAGGCTCGCCGTGCAGCATCCGGACCGGAAGGCGCTCGACTTTCTCCGCAAGGAGGCGAGCTCCGCCGGGACCGCCATGGGTCCCGGCACGCGGAGCCATTTCGGCGGCCGGTCCGCCATCCAGCCGGTGATCGGGGTCGCGTCCTGCTTCATCCCGAAGGAGCGGGTGGAGGTCGTCGTGCGCTCGCCGTCGCGCGAGGCGCGGATCGTCGCGGCCGCGGCCGCTCCCGGATACGTTTCCCGGCCGCCGGCTCCCCCGCCTGCGGAGGCCGGGGCCCGCCCGGCGGAGGGCGGGCGCGCCGCCCGCATCGCGCTGTCGCGCATCGCGCATGGGCGGAGCGGCGACAAGGGGCGGGATGCGAATATCGGCATCATCGCCCGGGAGGAGCGGTGGTGGCCCGTCCTCCGCGACGAGCTCACGCCCGACAGGGTCCGGGCCTATTTCGGGCACCTGATGACCGGGGCGGTCCACCGCTACGAGCTGCCCGGCCTCAAGGCGTTGAACTTCGTCCTTGAGGACGCGCTCGGCGGCGGCGGTTCGAGCAGCCTGCGCTCCGACCCCCTCGGCAAATGCTACGCACAGATGCTGCTCGACCTGGAGATCCCGTGCCCGGAGCACCTCCTGGCCTCGACACACGACAACAACAACGAAGGGAGGACATCATGAAGCTATCCAGACGGTCCGCGCTGGCGGGCATCGCCGCCGCGGCGGCGCGCAGGGCCGGCTCTGCCGGGGCGCAGGACGGGGAGCTCGGGACGAAGACGATCCGCATGGTCGTCGCGTATGGCGCCGGCTCCGCGACCGATTCGCTCGCCCGCTACCTCGCCGCCCAGCTCGGCAGCGGGCGTCGGGTGGTGGTCGACAACCGCCCCGGGGCGGACGGCAACATCGCGGCCGAAGCCGTCGCGCGGGCGGGCGGATCGGACATCTTCCTCCTCGTGTCGGGCGTCTCCACGCATGCCACGAACGCCACGATCTACAGGCAGCTCCCCTACGATCCGGAGAACGACTTCACGCCGCTGTCGATGATCGCGGCGGCCCCCTATGTGCTCCTGGTCAATCCCGCGAGGATCAAGGCCGGCAATGTCGGCGAGCTCGTGGCGCTCTCGGCCCGGGACGGCCGGTCCCTGACCTATGGCAGCGCCAATGTCGGCGGGAGGCTGTCGGGCGAGCTCTTCAAGAAGCTCTCCCGCATCGAGGCCGTGAACGTCGCCTACCGGGCCAGCGCCCAGGCGATGACCGACCTGCTCGGCGGGCAATACGATTACTACTTCTGCGACGCGGTAACGGCCCTGCCGCAGGTGCGCGACGGCAAGGTGAAGGCCTTGGCGGTGACGACCCGGAGCCCGGTGCCGGGCCTACCGGACGCTCCGCCGCTCGCCGAACAGGGCTATCCCGACTTCGACATCTCGTCCTGGATCGCGGTCTGGAGCGCCCGGAAGAACTCGCCCGAGACGTCCACGCGCCTCGCCACGCTGGTGAGCGAGATCCTCGACACCCCGTCCGCCCGGAGCTTCATCTCGGGGATCGGACTGGTCCCGCTCCCGACGGGTCCGGACAAGCTCCGGGACGTCCAGAAGCGCGACACGGAGCTCCTGCGGCCGCTGATCATCGAGGCCGGAATGCAGAACCGCTAGCGCGGCTTCGGCACGCCTGGACCCACCCGGAAGGGACCGACACATGGATTTCGCCCTGAGCGAGCAGCAGCAGGCGATTCAGGACGGCGTGAGATCCGTCTGCCTCGGCTTCGACGACCAGTACTGGTTCACCCGCGACCGGGAGGGCGGGTTCCCGGTCGAGTTCTACGACGCGATGGCGGCCGGAGGCTGGCTCGGCATCTGCGTGCCCGAGGCCTATGGCGGCTCCGGGCTCGGCATCCAGGAGGCCGCGATCATGATGCGGACGATCGCCGAATCCGGCGCCGGGATGTCGGGCGCGTCCGCCGTGCACATCAACGTGTTCGGCCTCAATCCGGTCGCCGTCTTCGCGTCCGACGAGCAGAAGCGCCGCATGCTGCCGCCGATGGTCAGGGGCGAGGAGAAGGCGTGTTTCGCCGTCACGGAGCCGAGCACGGGCCTGAACACGACCCAGCTCAAGACCCGGGCGGTGGCGAAGAACGACCGCTACGTCGTCAACGGCCAGAAGGTCTGGATTTCGACCGCGCAGGTCGCCCGCAAGATCCTGCTCCTCGCCCGCACGACCCCGCTCCACGAGGTCAAGCGGCCGACGGACGGGCTCACGCTATTCTACACGGACCTCGACCGGAACCGCGTCAGGATCCACGAGATCGACAAGATGGGCCGCAAGGCGATCGACTCGAACGAGCTGTTCTTCGAGGATTTCGAGATCCCGATGGAGGACCGGATCGGCGACGAGGGGCGTGGCTTCGAATACATCCTGCACGGCATGAATCCCGAGCGGATCCTCATCGCCGCGGAGGCGGTGGGCCTGGGCAGCCTCGCGCTCGGCCGGGCGACGGCCTACGCCAAGGAGCGGATCGTCTTCGACCGGCAGATCGGGAAGAACCAGGCGGTCCAGCATCCGCTCGCGGTGAACTGGATGGAGCTCGAAGCGGCCTGGATGATGATCATGTCGGCCGCCTGGCAATATGATCGCGACCTGCCTTGCGGGGCCGCCGCGAACGCCGCCAAGTACCTGGCGGGCGAGGCGGGCTTCAAGGCGTGCCAGCAGGCCGTCATGACCCATGGCGGGTTCGGCTACGCCAAGGCCTATCACGTCGAGCGCTACCTGAGGGAGGTCATGGTGCCCCGGATCGCGCCGATCAGCCCGGAGCTCGTGCTGTGCTACATCGCCGAGCGGGTGCTCGGCCTGCCGAAATCGTACTGACGGGGCTTCCCGTCAGCCCGCCTCCTCGACCAGTTCGCGGCCGATGAGCCAGCGCCGGATGTCGGTCGTGCCGGCGCCGATCTCGTAGACCTTGGCGTCGCGCCAAAGGCGGCCGGCCGGGTAATCGTTGATGTAGCCGTTCCCGCCGAGGACCTGGATCGTCTGGTCGGCCACCCAGGTCGCGTTCTCGGCGCAGAGCAGCAGGAGGGCGGCGCTGTCGCGGCGCATCGCCCGGGAATCGGTGGCCGGCTGGTCGCAGGCGCGGGCGACGGCGTAGGCGTAGGCGCGCGAGGACGCGAGCCGGGTGAACATGTCGGCGAGCCGGCCCTGCATCAGCTGGAAGGAGCCGATCGGCCGTCCGAACTGCCGCCGCTCGCGGCTGTAGGAGAGCGCGAGGTCGAGGCAGGCCTGCATCAGCCCGATCGGGATGGCGGCCGCGATGACGCGCTCGTAAACGAGGCCGGACATCAGGACGCGCGTCCCGCCGCCGACGGTTCCGAGCACGTTCGCATCCGGCACGAAGCAATCGTCGAAGACGAGCTCGCCCGTCGGCGAGCCGCGGTTTCCGAGCTTGTCCAGCGTCTGCGCGATGGTGAAGCCCGGAAAGCCCTTCTCGACGATGAAGGCCGTGATGTTGCGCGAAGCGGCGTCCGGGTCCGTCCTGGCATAGATCACCAGGGTCTCGGCTTCGGGCCCGTTCGTGATCCACATCTTGGAGCCGGTGAGGCGCCAGCCTCCCGGCGCCTGGACGGCCCGCAGCCGCAAGCTCATGACGTCCGACCCGGCCTCCGGCTCGGACATCGCGAGCGCGCCGACATGCTCGCCGGAGATCAGGGGCGGCAGGTACTTCGCCTTCTGGGCGGGGTTGCCGTTCAGCGTGAGCTGGTTGATGCAGAGGTTCGAATGCGCGAGGTAGCTCAGCGCGATCGAGCCGGAGGCCCGGCCGATCTCCTCCGCGGCCACCATGTGGGCGAGGTACCCGGCATTCGCGCCGCCATATTCCTCCTCGGCCGTGATTCCGTGGAGGCCGAGCGCGCCGAGTTCGGGCCACAGATGGCGCGGGAAGAAGCCTTCCCGGTCGATGCGTTCCGCGATCGGCGCGACCTTGGCCTCGGCGAAGCCCCGTATCGTCCTGCGCAGCCCGTCGATCTCGGGACCGAGGTCGTGAACCGCGTCTGCTATGTCGGGCAAGTTTCGATCTCCTGGACGCCGGGCCTGTCAGGCCGGACCGCCCCGGCTCCGCCGGGGCCTCGTCTCGCCGGGCGCCTCGGAACCGGAGGACGCGCGGGCTCGAGCGGAGCCGGGACGTCCGGCCGCGCTCGCTCCGGCAACCAATCCCCCAAGGAGCAGGTCCATCAGCGCGCGGGCATCCCCTTCCGGCGAGATCGGCCGGCCGGTCACGCTCGCGAGCCACATCCGGTAGTCCAACGCGCCGAGCAGCGCATCGCGCGCCACGCGCGGAACGAGGTCGGCCCGCATCTCGCCCGACGCGACCCCCTGCTTCAGCACGCCGAGGAAGACGGCCGCGTAGCGCTGGTTGCGGGCGTGCAGGTTCGAGCTGCGGTAATCGGGGATCGCCCGCATGTGCTGCAGCAGCAGCCGGGCGAAGGGGGGGTCGTCCGCGTAGATGCGGAGGTGGCGCTCGGCCATGGAGAGCAGCCGGGCGGAGGCGGGGCTGTCGGCGTTGGCGAGCTTCATGATGTCCGGGAACACGTCGTCGTAGAGCCCGGCGATGACCGCCTCGACGAGCGCGTCCTTGCTGTCGAAATGGAGATAGAGCGTTCCCTCGGCCGTGCCGGCCTGGCGGGCGATGGCCCCCATGGTGGTGCCGGCGATACCGCCGACCGAGAAGGCCTGGGCGGCCGCCCGGAGGATCTCCTCCCTGCGGCCGGACTTGGCCGGTCTGCCGGGAGGCCTTTTCGCCATCTTCATGCACGCTCAATATCAGTTTTTGAGGCGAGTTCAATAAGTGCTCGTCGCGTCGAGGCGTCATGGCCGGGCCGAGCCCGGCCATCCACGAAGGACGCCGCCACCGTTCCAGGGGATTCGCGCAGGGGTGAAGGCGATTGCAATTTATGAGCTTCCCTCATAACAATCGGGCAGGACGGCAGAGACCGTCGCCTGATGCACGCGAGAGGGGGAAATTCCATGTCGTCGCTCCAAGGCCTCCTGCGGCGCGCGGCCGGGTTCAGCAATCCCGGCTCCGGGATGATCTTCGACGGGCAGCACAGGAGCTGGGGCGAGGTCGTCGAGCGATGCCGGACGCTCGGAGGGCTCCTGTCCGGGTTGACCGAACCGGGCGACCGGGTCGCGGTCCTCGCGCTGAATTCGGACCGCTACGTCGAGCTGATGATCGCCTGCCCGTGGGCGGGAGCCATCTACGTGCCGATCAACACGCGCCTCGCCCGCGCGGAGCTCGAGGCGCTCCTGTCCGACTGCATGCCGGCCGTGCTGGCGTTCGACGATCATTTCCGGGACCTCGCGCCCGGACTCGCGGCGGCGGTCGGGACGGTCCGCACGCTTCTCTATATCGGGCGCGGCACGCCTCCCGACGGGTCGCTCGCCTATGACGCGGCCGTCCCGGCGGCCGTCCCGCTCGACCCGTTCGCCGGTTCGGAAGGGTCGGACATCTGCACGATCTGCTACACCGGCGGCACGACGGCGCGGGCGAAAGGCGTTCTCCTCAGCCACCGCAACCTGATCGCGAGTCTGCTCCAGGGCACGTCGCAGATGACCGTCCCCGAGGGGACGCGCATGCTGCTGGCCGCGCCCATGTTCCATCAGGCAGGAAGCTTCGCGACGCTCGTGACGCTGCTCCGGGCCGGCCGGCTCGTCCTCCAGCCGGCCTTCCATCCGGCCGCCTTCTCCGCGGCCGCGCGGTCCGAGGAGGTGGACGGGACGCTGCTCGTTCCGACCATGATCAACATGATCCTGTCGGATCCGGCCTTCGACGCCGAGGCCTTCGCGGCCGTGCGGTACATGATCTACGGCGCCTCCCCGATGCCGGAGGCCCTCCTGCTGCGGCTCGGCCGCGCGCTCCCGCAGGTGAAGCCCTACCAGGTCTACGGGCAGACGGAGGCCGCGCCCCTCATCACGCTCCTGCGGCCGGAGGACCACGACCCGGCGCTCGGCGCCCGCATCCGCTCCGCCGGGCAGCCTCTTCCGGGCGTCGAGGTGAAGATCATCGGGGCCGACGGAGCGGCGCTGCCGACCGGGGAGGTGGGCGAGCTCTGCGCGCGCGGCGCGAACACCGCGGTCGGCTACTGGCGCCAGCCGGAGGTCACCGCCGCGGCCATGCGGGGGAGCTGGCTGCATACGGGCGACGGCGCCTTCATGGACGAGGACGGCTTCGTCCACATCGTGGACCGGATAAAGGACATGATCATCTCGGGGGGCGAGAACATCTTCTCCGTCGAGGTGGAGCAGGCGATCTACGAGCACGAGGCGGTGCTGGAATGCGCCGTGATCGGCGTGCCGTCCGATCTCTGGGGCGAGGCCGTGCACGCCGTGGTCCGCCTGAAGGACGGCAAGGAGCTCGGGCCGGATGACCTGCAGAGCTTCTGCCGCGACCGCATCGCCGGCTACAAGGTCCCCCGGACGGTCGAGTTCTCGACCGCGCCGCTGCCGGTGTCGGGAGCCGGGAAGATCCTGAAGAGCGCCATCCGGGCGCCCCACTGGGCCGGCCGCGCGAAAGCCATCTGAGCCGGCCATGACCTTCCCGCCCCGGCCGCCCCGCGGGCATCGACCCGGCTCGGCGATGCCCTGATGCCCAGCCGGAGCCTGGCCCGCGGCGTCGTGCTCGCCGCCCTGTCCGTCCTGTTCGGCATCGGCGCGCTCCGCCTGCCGATCGGACGATTGTCCCACGCCGGTGCCGGGCTGTTTCCCCTCCTCGTCAGCGGCCTCCTCCTCGTCCTGGCTCTGGTCATGATCGCCAGATCCGCGGTCGCGGGGTCGGATCCGCTCTATCTCAACCTCAAGAACATCGCCGTCATCCTGTGCGGCCTCGCCGGCTTCGTCGTCTGCTGCCGCCAGCTCGGCATGGCGGCCGGGATCGTCTGGCTCGTCTTCGTGGCGGCGCTCGCCGGGACGGCCTATTCCTGGCGCCGGAACCTCGTCGTATCGCTGGCGCTGGGCGCGGTCGCCCTCGCCTTCCAGAGGTTCCTCGGGCTCGATCTCAGGCTTTTCTGATGGATATCCTGAGCAACCTCGCCTTCGGGTTCGGCCACGCGCTCACGCCGCACAACCTCCTCTACTGCGCGATCGGATGCACGGTCGGCACGCTCGTGGGCCTGCTGCCGGGACTCGGACCGCTGGCGACGATCAGCCTGCTCCTGCCGCTGACCTATTCCATCGATACCGGCGGTGCGCTCATCATGCTGGCCGGCATCTATTACGGCGCCCAGTATGGCGACAGCGTCAGCGCGATCACGATGAAGATCCCGCACGCGAGCAGCATCGTCGCCTGCATCGACGGGTATCAGATGACGCTGAAGGGCAAGACAGGGCTCGCGCTCTTCACCGCCGGCGTGTCCAGCTTCATCGGCGGGACGGTCGCCATCGTCGTTCTCGCATCCTTGGCGCCGAGCCTCGGCGAGGTCGCGCTCCTGTTCGGGCCGGCCGATTACTGTTCGCTGATGCTGTTCGGCTTCTGCTGCGTCAGCTTCGTCACCACGGGGAGCCTGCTGAACGGGCTCGCGATGTGCCTCGTCGGCGTGCTGCTGGGACAGATCGGCACCGATGTCGAGAGCGGCGTGCAGCGCTTCACCTTCGACCTGCCGATGCTGAGCGACGGCGTCAGCATCGTGAGCGTCGCGCTCGGTTGCTTCGGCATCGCCGAGATCGCCAAGAACCTCGACGCGAAGGAGGAGCGGACGCCCTTCAACGGCACGATCAAGCTGATGCCGACCTGGCCGGAATTCGTCCGGATCATCCCGAGCGCGCTGCGCGGGAGCGTGGTCGGCTCCGTCCTCGGCATCATGCCGGGCGGCGGTCCCGTGATCGCGCAATTCGCCGCCTACGCGCTCGACAAGAAGACGAGCCGGTACCGGCACGAGATCGGCCAGGGCGCCATCGAAGGCGTCGCCGGTCAGGCCGCGGCCGACGAGGCCGCCGCGCGCACGAGCTTCATCCCGCTCATGAGCATCGGCATTCCCGAGAATGCCGTGATGGCGCTGATGATGGCGGCCTTCATCCTCAAGGGCGTGCAGCCCGGCCCGAACATGATCGCCAAGCACCCCGACCTGTTCTGGGGCCTGGTCGCCAGCATGTGGATCGGAAACTGCTTCCTGCTCATCCTGAACGTGCCGCTGGTGCGCATCTGGTTGTCGATCTTCAGGATACCTTACGCCGTCCTGTACCCGACGATCTTATTCTTCTGCTGCATCGGTACGTTCAGCATCAACAACAACTTCGATGACATCTTCATCACGGCCGGCTTCGGTCTTCTCGGCTACCTTCTCATGCGCCTCAGCCTCGATCCGGCGCCGCTTATGCTCGGATTCATCCTAGGACCGATGCTGGAGGAATACTTCCGACGGGCGATGACGATCAGCCGCGGGAGCTTCTCGGTCTTCGTGACGCAGCCGATCAGCGCGACGCTGCTCGCCTGCATCGTGCTCCTGGCGGCCTGGCAGGTCGCCGTTCCGATATTCCGCAAGCGCATGCCCGGCCCCGATCGCCGCGACGGCGCGGTTTGAAACGGTCGGCCGCAGGGCGTCAGGCGAAGGTCCGGTGGAAGCGGCCGTCGTTTCGCTTCACGCGGCCGGCGTCAGAGGGTCGGGCAGACCTCCCCCGACAGGAAACCCGCGAGGTCCGTCGTGACGTGGTCGATATGGGGCGCGACGAGCGCCTCCTGCTCGAAGCTCTCGCGGAACGGGTCCACCGTCCGGGGCAGGACGAGGCAGGTCGTCATGCCGAGCTCGTGCGGGACGACGAGGTTCTTGGCGATGTCCTCGAACATCGCGGCCCGGGCCGGATCGACCCCATGCCTGTCCAGGAAGAGGTCGTAGGCGCGCCGCTCGGGCTTCGGGACGAAACCCGCCGCCTGGATGTCGAAGACGCCTTCGAAATGGCCGAGGACGCCGAGCTTGGTCGCGACGTTCTCCGCGTGCCGCCGCGAGCCGTTGGTGAGGATCAGCTTGCGGCCGGGAAGCCGCCGGATGGCGTCGCCCAGCACGGGGTTCAGCTCGATCGCCGAATGATCGATGTCGTGGGCGAAGTCGAGGAAGGCCTCCGGGTCGACGCCTTCCTCCTCCATCAGGCCCTTCAGCGTCGTCCCGTAGCGGTGGTAGTAATGCTTCTGCAGCGCCCGGGCGGAGAGCCCGTCCAGCCCGAAATGCCCCATGAGGAAGAGCGTGATGCGCTCGTCCACCTGCGGCCAGATCCGGGCCTCGTGCGGGTAGAGCGTGTTGTCGAGATCGAACACCCAGGTCTCGACATGGGCGAAGCTTCGAGCCGCGGCAGCGGGATGTGAACCGGGAGCCGTCATCGCGGCTCCGGGAATGGCGGCAGCTCCTTGCGGAGATAATAGCTCTCGTGGGCGCCGGGATAGCGCTCCAGGGTAGCGAATACGCGATAACCGGCCTTGCGGTAGAAGCCGAGCGCCTGGAAGCTCGCCGTCTCGACGCGCGCGGAATGGCATCCGCGATCCGCCGCCTCCTTTTCGGCCTGCCGAAGGATGGCGCTCCCGAGCCCGCCGCGACGCAGATCCTCGGGCAGGAAGAACAGCTCGATCGCGAGCCAGCCGTAGCCGGTCCGGCCGATCAGCCCGCCGCTGGGCCCGCCGTCCTCACCGTCGATCAGGACTGCGAGCGGACGGGGCGGCGGGTTGCCCGTCTGGGACGTGTTGAAGGCCTTGAGGCCGGACAGGACCGCCTCGCGGTCGGCCGGTGTCACCTCGTCCGTTAGCCTCGGTGAAGGCATGTACCTCGGCTCGCTCACCGCCGGATCAGGGTCCCGGCGCCGAAGGTGGTGTACAGTTCGAGCAGCACCGCGTGCGGGACCTTGCCGTCCAGGATCACCACCGCCTCGACGCCGCGCTCGATCGCGTAGATGCAGGTCTCGATCTTGGGGATCATGCCGCCCGTGATCGTCCCGTCCGCGACGAGGCGGCGGCATTGCTCGACCGTGAGCTCCGGGATGGGGTTCCGGTCCTTGTCCAGCACGCCCGGCACGTCCGTGAGGAGGAGGAAGCGCTTGGCCGCCATCGCGCCCGCGATCGCGCCCGCGAATGTGTCGGCGTTGACGTTGTAGGTGTGGCCGTCGCGCCCGGCCGCGACGGGCGCGATGACCGGGATCAGCTCCGCCTTCAGGACGGCGTCCAGCACGGTGCGGTCCACGACCTCCGGCTCGCCCACGAAGCCGAGATCGGCCGCGCCGTCCCGCTGCACCTTGCGGGCCATCACCATGTTGCCGTCCTTGCCGCAGAGCCCGATGGCGCGCCCGCCCTCTGCTCCGATCCAGCCGACGATCTGCTTGTTGATGGAGCCGGCCAGCACCATCTCGACGACCTCGACCGTGGCTTCGTCCGTGATCCGCAGCCCGTCCGCGAAGGCGGATTCGATGCCGAGCTTGTCCAGCATGCGGCCGATCTGCGGCCCCCCACCATGGACGATGATCGGCTTCACGCCCGATTGCTCGAGCAGCACCACGTCCTCGGCGAAATCCTCCGCCGCGCTCCGGTCCCCCATGGCGTGGCCGCCATACTTGATGAGGACGATCTCCTGGTCGTAGCGCTGCATGTGGGGCAGCGCCTGAACCAGCATCTCGGCGCGCACATGCGCGGTCGGCGGCGTCTCGGTCATCGTAGGCCTTGAGGTGGGCAGGTCTCAGCTCGCCAAGACCTGCTCCATGAAATTGTCGATCCCGGCAGCCCTGAAACCGGCGCTGGCCAGCAGGTCTCTAAGGCCGGTGACGCTCTCGATCGAGTGCCCGACCTTGCCGTCGCCCACGAGGATCTCGAGGACCGGCGCCTTCCTGACCGTACCGACCTTCCCCGAGCCGGGTGCCGGCTTCTCCGAGTCGAAGATCCGGATCTCGCGGCCGAAGACCTCTCCGACGAAGCCACCCTTCTCGTGCAATCTCCAGTCGATGCGCCCTTCTTGCGAAAGCCGGACGAGCTTGGCGACGAACTCGACCTGCCGCCCGAGATAGTCATCCATCTCAGCCTCCCACCTGATGCAGATGAGTGATCCGCTTGAGCTCCTCGACGAGCCCGCTCAGTGAGCCATAGATGGCCCAAGCCCTGTCGATGTCGAGTGCCGTCGCCTGCGCGCCTGAAGAAAGGCGGCCCTTTCGGAAGGCCGCGATGTCCCCGATCAGCGATTTCGCCCTCGGCGTCGCCTGACTTCGGGAGGACACGATCGTCCGCAGGTTCGCTTCGCAGACGGAGAGCGTCACCTCGAACGATCTGTGGCTCGCATCGAAATCCTTGAGCATGGCGGAAAGCTGACCGTTCCCGTCTTCCAGCGCCGATATGATGGCCGGAAGGGTGACGCGCCCGACGATGTCCCGGCGGATCCGGGAGATCGTCACCGCCGCGTAGGTGGAGACCGCGAGCGAGATGATCCCCAGCCAGTTGGCGGAAACGGCGACCCAGTCGTTCAGCTGGGCCAGACCGCTCACCCGCCGTCAGGCCGCGCTCTGGCGGGGTCGCGAATGGCCGTCGAAGCCGAGGAACACCCGCATCCCGGGATGCGTCTCGTCCTGGCCCCATTTGGCTTCGAGCTTGGTCGCCATCGCCTTGACGATCATGCGGCCGAGACCCTTCTGGCTGCGGGGCGGGGCGGGCGTGGCGTCGCGGCCGACGCCGTCATCCTCCACGGCGAGGAGCACGCGACCGTTCGGCTCGGCCGCGAGCTTCACCCGGATCGGCCCCTTGCCGTCCGGGTAGGCGTATTTCAGGGCGTTGAGCACGAGCTCCGTCACCACGACGCCGACCGCGACCGCCTTGTCGGGATCGACCTCCACCGGTTCCGCCTCCAGCGACAGCTGGTGGGTATCGCCGTCCTCCGCCGAGCCGCGCAGGTCTTCCACCAGCGCCTTGAGGTAATGGTCCAGCGCCACCGCCTGCACGTCGTCCGACGTGTAGAGGCGGCGGTGCACCTGGGCCACCGCCATGACCCGCCGGTTGGCGCCCGCGAGCGCCGCCTTCACGTCCTCGTTCGGGCTGGCGGAGGATTGGAGGTGGAGCAGGGCCGCGATGATCTGGAGCGAGTTGCCGACCCGGTGGTTCACCTCGCGCATGAGGAGCGCGCGCTCGGCCGCCAGAGCCTCGAACCGGTCCCGCGCCTCCCGCACCTCCGCCTCCGCGGCCTCCTTGGCGCGGCGGAGCCGCATCCCCTGCTCGGCCTGATCGATGGCGGCAGCGAGGAGCGGGATGAATTCCGTCCCGATCGTCTTGAGTACGTAGTCGGACGCGCCCGCCTTCAGGGCCGCCACCGCCACGCTGCTCTCCTGCGTGCCCGTGACGTAGACGACAGGCGGCGGGTCAGGCAACGCCCGGATGGCTTCCAGCGTCTGGATGCCGTCCTGACCGGGCATGTAATGGTCGAGCGCCACCACGTCGATCCCACCGGCCGCCAGCCTCGCGAGCCCGGCCGCCCCGTCCTGCACCGTCTCCACGGCGTAGCCGCGGCGCTCCAGCCCCTTCTGCACGAGCCGCGCGAGGCCGAGATCGTCGTCGACGTAGAGGACGCGGAGAGACCCGTCGGTCATGCCGCGTCGGGCACCTGGATGACGGAGAAGAACAGGCCGAGCTGCCGGATGGCGTTGGAGAAGCCCTCGTAGTTCACGGGCTTCGTGATGTAGACGTTGCAGCCGAGATCGTAGCAGCGCTGGATCTCGCGCTGGTCGTCCGTCGTGGTCAGGACCACCACCGGCGCGCGTTTCAGGTGCTCGTTCTCCTTGACCACCTTCAGGATGTCGACGCCCGTCATGTCCGGCAGGTTGAGGTCGAGGAGGACGAGCAGCGGCTTGCCGGCATTGTCCCGCCCGCTCCCGTCCGGGCCGAGCAGGTAGGACAGGGCGCTGGTCCCGTCCCGGAACGGCACGATCTCGTTCGTCACCCCCGCGCGCCTGATGTTCTTCTCGATGAGCCGGGCGTGGCCTTCGTCGTCCTCGACCATGATGATGGTCACAGGCATCGTCATGCTGCCTCTCTCTCGACCTCGCCCGACCATCTGGCCGGCAGGATCACGGTGAATGTGGAACCCTGCCCGGGCCGTGAGGTCAAGCCGATCGTGCCGCCGAGTCGACGGACGAGCGCTCGCACATGCGCCAGGCCGATGCCCTCGCCCGGTCTGTCCTGCACCCCTGAACGCCGGAACAGCTCGAACACGCGCTCCTGATCCCTCTCGTCGATCCCGCGACCATTATCAGCCACTTCGTAAACGACCCGGTCACGCGCGGAGCGGCCCGTGACCTTGATCCGGCCCGGCAGGCCCGTCCGGAGGTATTTCAGGGCGTTGTCGACGAGGTTCGAGAAGATCTGCTCGAGCGCGAGCCGGTCGCTCTCGAGCGGCGGCAGCGCGCCGACCTCGATGCGCGCGCCCGCGGCATCCGCCTGGTGGGCGAGACTCGCCGCGATCGAGCGGAAGAGCGCGTTCATGTCGACGGTCTCGCGCCGGAACTCGCGGCGCCCCTCGCGCGACAGTTTCAGGATGGCGTTGATCAGGCGGTCCATCTTGCCGATGGACGCCTTGATGAAGGTGATCGCCTCGTCGAAATCCTCGCCGAGCCGGCGATCCTGCCTTCGCTCGTCGAGATCGGCCGCGTCCCGGAGCTCGTCCAGCCGCCTGAACGTGTCCTCCCGCAGCGCTTCCAGCTCCGTCGTGAAGCCCATGATGTTGACGAGCGGGGACCGGAGGTCGTGGCTGATGATGTAGGCGAAGCGCTGGATCTCCTCGTTGGCGTCCCGCAGGTCGTTCTCGCGGGCCGCCCGGGCCTCGGCGGCGGCCGCGATCTCCTGTCCCACCTCGTCGACCTCGCGGAGGCCGCTCCCGAGCGGGAGGACCGGCTCGCCCCGGCCGAGCCTCGCGGCCCGGTCGGTCAGCGCCGTCATCGGCGACGTGATGCGCCGGCCGAGCAGCAATCCCAGCCCGACGGACAGCCCCACGATCATCAGGCCGAGCCCGGCGAAGAGCGTGAGCGAGCGCCGGAGCGGCGCGTTCAGGTCCGACATGCGGATTCCCACGGCCGCCCTGAAGCCCGACAGCTTGGAGCGGGAATAGGCGCCGAGCACCTCCTCGCCGTCGATCGTTCGTCCCGTCCACCGCCCCGATTCACCGGTCGCGGCAGCCCGGAGGTCGGCCGTGGCCAGCTGGCCGACGAACTCGTCGTGGCGGGCGCTCCGCGCCATGATGATCCCGGCCCTGTCGACCACGGACGCCGTGTAGCCCTCCGGCACGTCCGCCTCGGCCAGGATCCGGCGCAGCCTGTCGACCGCGAGGCGGAAGCTCAGGACGTAGATCGGCCGGCCGTCCTGCAAGACAGGCAGCACGCCCGAGAAGAGGAGCTCGTTCGACACGAGCCCCCGGAACAGGTCGGTCACGAACGGCCGGTTGTTCTCGAACGCGACCGGATCGCGGGGGACGTTGCTGGTCGGCAGCTCCGTGCCGAACGGGACCCGCAGGTTGACGAGCTGCCGGCCGGACAGGTCGGTGAGGACCGGGACGATGTCCTGGCGCCGCGAAAGCTCCTCCGACTGGCGGTAGAAGCTCCGGAGGTCGCCGGTCTGGAGGTAGGGGGAGAGCGACAGGACGTCCAGCGACGCGAGGAGCCCGGTCAGCTCCCGGTCGATCGCCACCGTCACGGATCTCGCGATGTCGGAGGCGTCGCCCTCCAGCCTCTGGCGCTCGCCGACGGCGATCTGCCAGAGAAGAAAGCCGACGAAGAGGAGGATGGGCAGCGCCAGCGCGGCCGTGAAGAGGAGGAGCGTGGCCCGCACGGAACGGGACGGCACCGGCTGGCCGGCCGGTCGGGTCTCGTCGTCGCGGGTGTCGGTCACGCGGGCCGGGACGTGTCGCGCGGGCGGGACGGTCGGGCGCGGACGGACCCGCGCGGAACGGTCGGGCGAGCGCTCACGCGGCGAGGCTGCCCCAGGCGGGGCGCCAATGGCCGCCTTCGTCGATCACCACCACGGACACGCCGAGCTCGTTCGCGAGATGGCAGCCCACGGCCAGCGCCTGGTGGGCCGAGAGGCTGTCGTCCTCGCCGAACGTCAGGGCGCGAGCCACGGGGCCGCCCATCGGTTCCGGCCCCCGGACCTGTCCGGTCGATCGGCCGTCCTCCCCGCCGATCGTCACGGTGACGGCGGCGGGGTCGGGCGACCGGACCCGTTCGAACCGGTTGCCCGGGGCCGCCACGGCGGTCAGCCGGCCGCGGAGATGTCGGTCTCCGCCACGGCGCGCTCCTGGCCGTTGGTGCTCTTGATGCGGTAATGGAGGTCGCCGTTCGGGCTGGCCGGCAGCTTGCGCACGACCTCATATACGCCCTCTCCGGACCGGTCGAGGAAACGCGTCTTCACGCGCACGAGCTGCCCGACATCGAAGCGGTGGTGATCCATGGGAACTCCTTACACGGGTTGCCGCGGGACGCACCGGCACGGCGGCCAGCCTCGCGGCTCGGTGCACTAACCCGACGCAGGACCGAAGCGGGTCGGAGCCGATGCCGGGGAAACACCCGAGGACGCCGGACCCTCCGGACCCGGTACATGCGGGAC
>CALMTJ010000412.1:0-9549 GCA_937872715.1 uncultured Methylobacteriaceae bacterium | reverse complement strand
CCTTACGCCCCCGCGGGCCTGCCCGGCAAGCTTGACCGTGGCGGCGGAGGTGGACGGACGGCGGCGGACGTGGCAACCGCGCGAGCGATCCCATGACGGTTCGCCCGATCCTCGTCGACACGACCCGCCTCCTGACGCGGATCGGCCACCCAAGCCCGAGCGGCATCGACCGGGTGGACCACGCCTATGCCCGCACCTACCTGACCGGCGGGGCGGACCGGCGGGCGCTCGCCATCACGCCCTTCGGCCCGCGGCTGATGCCGATCCGGTCGGCCGCCGAGCTGCTGCGGGACACCGACCGGCGCTGGACGGGATCGCCGGGCGCAACGGCGGCCGATCCGGCGCTCCTGCGGGTCCGGGCACAGCTCGCCGGGACGGCGCCTCCCGCAGGTCCCGGCTCCTCCCGGCACGGGACGGCGCGCGATGCTCCCGGTCGCCTTCTGGCGAGTCTCGGCCGTCTCCGCTGGCCCGACGCGGAGCGGGAGGCGCCGGAAGGCGCGGTCTATCTCCACGCCTCCCACCTGCGGCTCGACCGGCCGGAGCGGTTCGAATGGCTGTCGCGGCGACCCGACATCCGGCCGGTCTTCTTCGTGCACGACCTCATCCCGATCGAGTTTCCGGAATATGCCGTCCCGGGCGAGGATGCCCGTCACGCGACCCGGATGCGGACCGTCGCCCGGCATGCCGCCGCCGTGCTGGTCAACTCGGCGGATGTCGGCGGGCGGCTGACGGAGTTCCTCCGGCGCGAGGGCCTCGCCGTCCCGCCGATCGCCGTGGCGGCGCTCGGCGTCGAGCCGGACTTCGTCCGGGCCGCGCGCCGCCATGTCCCCGGGCGGCGCTACTTCGTCGTGTGCAGCACGATCGAAGCGCGCAAGAACCACCTCCTCCTCTTCCAGGTCTGGCGCGATCTCGCGGCTCGCCACGGTCCGGACATCCCGGCCCTCGTGGTCGTCGGCCGGCGCGGCTGGGAGAGCGAGGCGGCTCTCGACCTGCTCGACCGGTCGCCCGCGCTCCGGGGCCATGTCTTCGAGGTGACCGGGCTGTCGACCCCCGGCCTGGCCGAGCTCCTGGCCGGGGCGCAGGGCTTGCTGATGCCGTCCTTCGCGGAGGGCTACGGCATCCCGGCCGTCGAGGCGCTGGCGGTCGGCACGCCGGCGATCCTGTCCGACCTGCCCGTGTTCCGCGAGATCGCGGGCGGCCGCGCGACCTTCCTCCACCCGCTGGACGGGCCGGGCTGGACGGCCGCCATCCTGCGGGCGGCCGGCTCGCCCGTCACGGGCGACAGGGGCGATTACGTGCCACCGACCTGGGGGGCGCATCTCCGCATCGTGGAGGACCTGCTGCGGAGCTTGTAACGTCGTTGCGAGCGGAGCGAAGCAACCCAGGACCCTGCCGTCACTGGTGCCTGGGTTGCTTCGTCGGCTCCGCCTCATCGCAACGACGGACGGCTGGACGGCTCACGCGCTGGCTTCGTCCAGTTGGGCCATGTCGGCGGCGGACAGGGTCAGGGCCGTCGCCGCGCCCAGCGTGCTGACCTGGTAGGGCGTCGTGGCGCTCGCGATGGGGGCGGTCACGCCCGGCTTGGCCATGAGCCAGGCGAGAGCTATGCTGGCCGGCTCCGACCGATGGGCGGCCGCGACCTCGTCCAGGGCCGACAGGATGCGGAGGCCGCGATCGTTCAGGTATTTCGGCATGGATCGGGCGCCCCGCGGGCTCTTCCCGAAATCCGCCTCCGAACGGTACTTGCCGGTCAGGAACCCGGCCGCCAGCGCGAAGAAGGTGATCACACCGAGACCGTTCCGCGCGCACACGTCCTCCAGCGCGCCTTCGAAGCCCGACCGGTCGTAGAGGTTGTACTCCGGCTGGAGGCTCTCGTAACGCGGCAGGCCGCCCCTCGACAGGTCGAGCGCCTCCCCCAACCGTTCGGCCGAGAAGTTGGAGGCGCCGATCGCCCGCACCTTCCCGGCCTCGATCAGCCGCCCGAAGGCCGCCAGCGTCTCCTCCTGCGGCGTGCCGGGATCGTCCTTGTGCGCCTGATAGAGGTCGATCCGGTCCGTCCCGAGCCGCGTCAGCGACGCCTCGACCGCCCGGGCGACGTAGCCGGCCTTCAGCCCCTCCCGGCCCTCTCCCATGTCCATGCCGACCTTGGTGGCGATGATCATGCGGTCGCGGTTGCCGCGCGCCCTCATCCAGCGGCCGATGATCGCCTCCGATTCGCCGCCCTGGTGGCCCGGGGCCCAGCGGGAATACACGTCGGCCGTGTCCAGGAACACGAGCCCGGCCTCGGCAGCCTCGTCGAGGAGCCGGAACGAGGCCGTCTCGTCCACCGTCCAGCCGAAGATGTTGCAGCCGAAGCAGAGCGGCGGGACGTCGAGGCCGGAGCGGCCGAGGGGACGCGTCTTCATGGGACCGTTCTCCGTTCAGGCATCCTCGTCCGGGCGCTTCAGCTGCTTCAGTTTGCCGAACACGGAGGCGACGTCGATCTTCTCCTCCTCCGCGGCCTTCGGGCGAGACATGTCGGCGAACGGGTCGCGGCGGCGCTCCGGGACCGTCGTGAGCTCGGCCGGGAGCAGCGTCTGGCCGCTGTCCTGCGGCTCGGCCTGCGGCCGGTCCTTGGCGGCCCGCTGCACCTCGAAATCGAGGTCGATCTGCGAGCACAGACCGAGCGTCACCGGGTCCATGGGCTGCAGGCTCGCGGAGTTCCAATGGGTGCGCTCGCGGATCTGCGCGATGGTGCTCTTCGTCGTGCCGACGAGCCGGATGATCTGCGCGTCCTTGAGCTCCGCGTGGTTGCGGATCAGCCACAGGATCGCGTTCGGGCGGTCGTGGCGGCGGGACACCGGCGTGTAGCGCGGGCCGCGCTTGGCGCTCTTCGTCTCGGGCAGCTTCACCTTCGGCGGCGCCAGCTTGAGGCGGTAATCCCCGTCGCTATGGGCCCGCTCGATCTCCTCCCTGGAAAGCTGCCCGGTGGTGATCGGGTCCGCGCCCTTGATGCCCTGCGCGACCTCGCCGTCGGCGATGCCCTTCACCTCGAGCGGGTGCAGGTGGCAGAACTCCGCGATCTGCTCGAACGTCAGCGAGGTGTTCTCCACCAGCCACACCGCGGTGGCCTTCGGCATCAGCAGGGCCTGGGACATCTTCTTCTCCTCTCGCGCCGCGCCGTGCGGAACGCGGCTCCGCTCCTGCTCCGGTCAAAACCCGACCGGGGCCGCGCGTCTCTCATTGTGACGGGGACGGCCCCTCATATAGGCAGGTCGGGGTATCGCGCAATCGAATCGGGCCGGGAGGATGCCGTGCGGGAGGACGAGTTCGGCTACGTGAAGAAGGCGCCTCCGACCCACGAGCTCGGGCAGGACCTGTCGGCCTTGTCCGAGCACGAGCTCGTGGAGCGGGCCGAGCTCCTCCGGGCCGAGATCGCGCGCCTGGAAGCGGAGCGTGCCCGCAAGGCTGCCGTCCGGAACGCGGCCGGGGCGTTCTTCAAGAGCTGAGGAGCGGAACGGGGCCGCGTCCGGCGGAGGCGGTCGACCCGTGGGTGTCCGTGTCAGAACAGGTCGAACCTGTAGTTCAGTCCCGCCCTCGCCACGACGCCGTCCGTGTCGAACCGGGCGCCCCGGGTGAAGCCGGGAGCGGCCGCGGCTCCGGACGAGACGGTCGTGCGGCCGAGATCGTAGTACAGCGCCTCGAACTTGCCGGTGACGTTCGGCGCGAAGCCGTATTCGAGCCCGGCGCCCGCCGCCCAGCCGACATCGGTGCCGCCGCCCGCCGCCGCGTAATTCGCACCGACCGCGAAGAGGACGTTCTGCCGGACGGAGACGTCGCCATAGGCGAGGCCGCCCGTCCCGAACACGAAGACCTGGTTGAACGCCATGCCGAGCCGCGCCCGCGCCGTGCCGAGATAGTTCAGGCGCTGGGAGGCCGTGTAGTTCGTGACCGCCGCGAGCCCGCCGAGCCCGTCCGGAAAGAGGCCGGAGGTCGTCCGGGTCCGGCCGATATCTGCGTATTGCAGGTCGGCCTCGCCTCCCACCACGAAGCGCCCGATCTGCTGGTTGTAGCCGACCTGGCCGCCGGCGACGAAACCGTCCCCGTCCGTGTTCAGGCCCGGCAGGACCGCGCAGGTGCCCCCGGCGGGCGGGACGCAGAAGGTCCGGTGCCGGTTGTCCGAGCTGCCGTAGCCGGCATTCGCGCCGGCGTAATACCCGGTCCAGAGGAAGAGCGGCATGTAGCCCGACCCTTCGCCGGATCGGGCCGGAAGGTCCGCGGCCGATGCGGCGATCCCCCACCCGAGGAACAGGGCGGCCGCGAGGAGAAGGTGACGGGGCATCGGACGCTGGCTCCGGCTCGGGTGATTCGGCAGCCTGCCATGGAGCGCCCCCGCGACCCTATCACCGCCGCGCCACACGGGAGCGCCGCGGCGTCCGGGCCGCGCCCCGCTCAGCGCAGCTCGCCGCAGAAGCGCTGGATGCGCCGACAGGCCTCCTCGAGGAGGTCGTTCCCTGTCGCGTAGGAGATGCGCAGGTTCGGCCCGAGCCCGAAGGCCGAGCCGTGCACGGCGGCCACGCCCTCCTGCTCCAGGAGCTCCGACACGAAATCCTCGTCCGTCTCGATGCGCTTGCCCGATCTCGCGGTCTTGCCGATCGCGCCCGCGCAGGAGGGGTAGACGTAGAAGGCGCCCTCGGGCTTCGGGCAGCGCAGGAAGGAGGCCTGGTTCAGCATGGACACGACGAGGTCGCGCCGCTCCTCGAAGGCGCGCTTGAACACCGGCAGGTGCTCCTGCGGGCCGTCCAGCGCCTCCACGGCCGCCCATTGGGACACGGACGACGTGCCGGAGGTCTGCTGGCCCTGGACGAAATCCATGGCCTTGATCAGCCGCTCGGGCCCGGCCGCGTAGCCGATGCGCCACCCCGTCATCGCGTAGGCCTTCGACACGCCGTTCATCGTGAGGGTCCGGTCGAGGAGCGCCGGCTCGACCTGGGCCGGGGTCACGAAGGTGAAGTCGCCGTAGGTGAGGTGCTCGTACATGTCGTCCGTCAGGATCCAGACATGCGGGTGGCGGACGAGCACGTCCGTCAGCTTCTTCATCTCGTCCCGGGTATAGGCGGCGCCGGACGGGTTGGAGGGCGAGTTCAGGATCAGCCACTTCGTCCTCGGCGTGATGGCGCGTTCCAGCACCTCGGGCTGGAGCTTGAAATCGTGCTCCATCACGGCCTCGACGATCACGGCCGTGCCGGAGCACAGCCCCACCATCTCGGGATACGACACCCAGTAGGGCGCTACGCAGATCACCTCGTCGCCGGGGTTCAGGGTCGCCATGAGCGCGTTGAAGATGACGTGCTTGCCGCCCGTCCCGACGATGACCTGCGACGCCTTGTAGTCGAGCCCGTTCTCCCGCTTGAACTTGCGGGCGACCGCCGCCCGCAGTTCTGGGATGCCGGAGACGGGCGTATACTTCGTCTCGCCGCGCCGGATGGCGTCGATCGCCGCGCTCTTGATGTTGTCCGGCGTGTCGAAATCCGGCTCGCCGACCGACAGCGAGATCACGTCCCGGCCCTTGGCCTTCAGGTCGCGGGCCTTCTGCGTCATCAGGATGGTGGCGGACGGCTTCACGCGCGAAAGGGTGTCGGCCAGGAAGGCCATCGGACGGCTCCGGAAGTGATCGGGACAGCGGAACACTAATCCCGGCGGGTAGCCCCGGCAACCGCCCGGGACCGCTTACGGCCCGTTCCCGCGCAGGGCCGCGGCCGTCGCGGCATCGGCCGGGTAGAACGCCTCGATAGCAAGTTCGGAGAGCGTCACGTCGAGAGGCGTGCCGAACACGGTCGTGGTGGAGATGAAGGATAGGACGGCGTCGCCGACCTTGATCCGGAGCGGGACGACGAGGGCCGGCCGCTCCGGCTGAGCGACGGGGCGCCGCGATCCCGGAGGCATCGGCAGGGCGGCGAGCTCTTCCAGCAAGGAGGCGAGCCCCACATCCGCCGTGGCGTCCACGTCGTGGCGGAGCCGCGTCAGGAGATGCGCCCGCCATTCGGGCAGGTTCTCGATCCGGGGCGCCAGCCCGTCGGGATGCAGGCTCAGCCGGAGCACGTTTACGGGCGGGCGGACGAGGTGCGGGGCGACGCCGTCGAGGAGCGGCGCGACCGCGCCGTTCGCCGCCACCATCGTCCAGCCCCGGTCAACCGCGAGCGCCGGGAACGGCTCGTGCCCGGCGAGGACGGCCTCCACGGCCAGCCGGGCGGGCGCGAGGTCCGGGTCGGCGTAGGGGCGCGACGGGAAGACGGGCGCGTAGCCGGCCGCGGAGAGCAGGAGGTTGCGTTCCCGCAACGGCACGGCGAGCCGTTCGGCGAGGCGCAGCACCATCTCCCGCGAGGGCTGGGAGCGGCCGGTTTCGAGGTAGCTGAGGTGGCGGGTCGAGATATCCGCGTCGAGCGCGAGGTCGAGCTGGGAGAGCCGCCGCCTCTGACGCCAGTCGCGGAGCTGCGTCCCGACGCTCCGACCCGAATGCGCCATTGTCCCGCCGGTGGCCGTCATGGGCCGCAGATGGCACGGCGCGCGCCCCTCCGCCATGACCTCCGGGGTCATCGACGCCGTGACGGGCCGCCCCGATGCTGTCCCGGTCGCCGCCCCGGCGGCAGGAGACACGCGATGAACCTGACCCTCCCCGTGCGGCCCGACCGGGTCTTCCGGCTCGTGCTGAGCCTCGACGCCATCGCCACGGCGGCGACCGGGCTCCTGTTCGTGGGCGGCGCGAACGCGCTCGAGCCCTGGCTTGGGCTCCAGCCGGCCCTGCTGCGCGCGACCGGCTGGAGCTTCGTCCTGTTCGGGATGCTGATCGGCTGGGCGGCCCGCCGCGCTTCGACGCCCTGGGCCGCCTTCGCGGCGATCGTGGCGGGCAACGCCGCCTACGTGGCGGAGAGCCTGGCGGTGCTGGCGCTGGGCTGGATCGTCCCGACCGGCCTCGGCACGGCGGCGGTCATCGGGCTCGCGGCGGTGGTGGCGGTGCTCGCCGCGCTGGAGGCAGCGGGCCTGCGGCGGTCGAGCGTCTTAGCGGCCGCGTGAGACGCCGCCTCTCGAGGCGATGACGACGTCCTCTTTCCTCATGCTGAGGTGGCCGCCGCAGGCGGCCCTCGAAGCACGCACGGGCTGCGGTCCCGTGGGCGCGCATGGCCGTTCTGCGTTCTTCGAGGCCGATCTTCGATCGGCGCCTCAGGATGAGGAGGTCGGGAGTTGCCGCCCACCTTCTCCCGATCGGCTCGCGAGCCTACCTCGGAATGCAGGCAAGGTGCCATGCCCCAGTCAGGCGGCAGCCTTGCGGGGCACGTCACGGAGGCCGGAGATCGCCGTCCTCTCGCCTTCGTGGCCGGCCTCGGAATACTCGGCGTCCTCGTTGACCGCCCAGACGTCGTGGATGCGGGCGCCCGCCATGATGTTCCGGGCGGTCAGCATCCCGGTCATCATCGCGTGGTCCTGGTTGTTGTACTTGTGCATGCCGTTGCGTCCGACCGGGTGGAGCCCGGGATAGCTCGTCTCGATGTCGAGCCGGATCGCCTCCACGTTCTCCCGGTAGCCGTCGTCGTAGACCGGGTAGGCCTTCGGCTGGCGGACCACGCAGGCATCCACCACCTCCGCCGGGTCGACGAGGCCGATGCGGCCGATCTCGTCGCGGGCGAGGTCCACGAGCTCGGCATCCGGCATGGTCCACAGCCCGTCGCCCTCGAAGCAGAAATATTCGAGGCCGAGGCAGGTGTGGTCGCCGTCCGGCACCATCTCCGGCGACCAGGACCGGAAGTTCTGCACCCGTCCGACCAGGACGGAGGGGTCGTGGATGTAGACCCAATTGTCCGGGAAGTTGCGGTCGGAGCGGGCGATCAGCGCCACGGTGAGGAAGTCGCGATACCGCAGCGCGCGGGCCTGGAACAGGCTGAGCGGCTTCGGCGTGATCGCCTCCATCAGCTCGCGGATCGGCGCGGAGGAGACGACGTGGCGGGCCGTGAAGGTCTCGCGCGTGCCGTTCGACCGGACGGCCGTGACGGTCCAGATGCGCCGGACGGCGTCGAAGGAGAGCCCGTCCACCCGCCGGTCCATCAGCACGTGGCCGCCGAACTCCCGAACCCTGCGGGCGGCGGCCTCCCACATCATGCCGGGGCCGAGCCGCGGGTAGCGGAAGCTCTCGATCAGGGTCTTCACCACCGGCCCGCCTGCCTTGGGGCGGCGGCCTAGGCCGAGCGAGCGCTTGAGCCCGTCCAGGATGGCGGTCGAGAGGTCGAGCCCCTTAATGCGCTGGGCCGCCCAATCGGCCGAGATGTCGTCGCAGCTCATCCCCCACACCTTCTCGGTGTAGGTCTTGAAGAAGATGCGGAAGAGCCGCTCGCCGAACTGGTTGCGGACCCAGCCATGAAACGTCTTCGGGGCCGGGAGAGGCCGCAGGCGCGCCCACAGGTAGGACAGGACGCACAGCCCCGATTCGACGATGCCGAGGTTCCGCAGCGCCTCCACGGCCCGCAGCGGGTAGGCGTAGAACTTGCCCTTGTAGAAGATGCGCGACAGTCGCGGCCGCTCGATGAAATCGTCCGGCAGGATCTCGTTCCAGAGGTCCACCACCTCCTTCTGCTTGGAGAAGAAGCGGTGCCCGCCGATGTCGAACAGGAAGCCGTTATGCTCGGCCGTGCGGCTGATCCCGCCGACCTGCGCGGCGTCCGCCTCCAGCACGGTCACGTCGCGGCCGGCCTTGGCCAGCGTATAGGCGGTCGTGAGCCCGGCCGGACCCGCGCCGATGACCAGCGTGTCCGCGTGACCGCTCATCGGACGCCTCCCCGCAGCGGCGAGGCGAACGTGACGAGCGATTGCCCGGCGAAGGAGAAGATCGCTGCGGCGGCCGCGCCGAAAAGGAGGCAGGCGAGCGGCCAGACCGGTTCAGCCGCCAGGTGACGAGCGTCGCGACCGCGAGCGAGAGGGCGCGGCCCAGAGCGTCCGAGGCTCCGGCGGCGGCGAGCGCCGTGTAGCAGGCGGCATCGGCCGCGAGCCCGCCGCATCCAACGGCGAGGAAGCGGACGAGACGCGCCTCCGCGAGGCCCCGCAGGATTTCGGGCCATGCGGCCGGGAACCCGGGCCGGAAGGCCGGTTCGCGTTCGGCGAGTGTCGGGACCACGCAGCAACTCCGTTTCCCGGAGACTCGCACCCGAATGGTTTATGCGAGGTTGTCGCGGCGGGTTTTCCGGAGCCGTCATCGCGAGGCCGGCGCGCCCCGGGCAACCTCCCGGTAAGCCTCCCGGCGCAATCTCCGGCGGTGCGCGAATCGCGCCGGGGCCGGATCATGGAACGTTTCGCCACGGGAGCCTGGCTCGACCGGAAGGTCGTCCGGTTCGCATCCGTCCTGGCGCTCTGCCTCACGGTCGCGGCGGTCGCGGCCGCCCTCGCGACCCGCACCGGCCCCTACGGGACGCTCGACGCGATCGGGCGCCCGATCGGAACCGATTTCACGCTCGTCTGGGCCGCCGGCCGCCTGGCGCTGGCCGGGGCCGCGGACGGGATCTACGATTGGGACCTGTTCTGGGC
>CALMTJ010000411.1:1124-11832 GCA_937872715.1 uncultured Methylobacteriaceae bacterium | reverse complement strand
CGGCGGTCGAGGCCGCCGGTGACGGCGGGCCGGACGCGATCTGCCTCGTCCACGACGCCGCACGCCCCTTCGTCGGCGCCGATCTCGTCGACAGGGCGATCGATGCCGCCCGTCGATACGGATGTGCCGTTCCGGGGGTCGCCGTGACGGACACCGTGAAGCGCGTGGCGCCTTCCGGGGAGGTCGTGGAGACGCTGGACAGGGCGGCGCTCCGGACGGTGCAGACCCCGCAGGCGTTCCGCTTGGGCGTGCTGGCCGCCGCGCATCGCGCCGCCGCGGAAGCGGGGCGCTTCGACTTCACCGATGACGGCCACCTCGTGGAATGGGCGGGCTCGGCCGTGCACGTCTTCGAGGGCGATCCTTTGAACGTCAAGCTGACGCGGTTCTCCGATTTCGACGAGGCGGAGCGCCGCCTGGCGGGAGGCGGCGGCCTCGTGACGCGGGTCGGGATGGGGTTCGACGTCCACGCCTTCGGGCCGGGGGACCATGTCTGGCTGGGTGGTCTCAGGGTCCCCCATTCCGCCGGCGTGCTCGCCCATTCGGACGGGGACGTGGTGCTACACGCGCTGACGGACGCGTTGCTCGGCGCCATCGGAAGCGGCGATATCGGCACGCATTTCCCGCCGAGCGACCCGCGCTGGAAAGGCGCTTCCTCCGACCGTTTCCTGGCCTTCGCGGCCGGCGAGATCCGGAAGCGCGGCGGCCTCATCGACCTCCTCGACGTGACCGTGCTGTGCGAGCGGCCGAGGCTCGGCCCGCATCGGGAGGAGATGCGCGCCCGCATCGCGGCGATCGCCGCGATCCCGGAAGGAGCGGTCTCGCTGAAGGCGACGACGACGGAGCGGATGGGGTTCACGGGCCGCGAGGAAGGGCTCGCCGCCCAGGCGGTCGCCACCGTCCGGCTGCCGGGATGAGCTTCCCCCCTGCCCTGCTCGACCGCGCCGCGTCCCTTCTGGACGCCTGCCGGGCGCGCGCGCTCCGGATCGCCACAGCCGAATCGTGCACGGGCGGCCTCGTGGCGGCCCTGCTGACGGAGATCGCCGGCTCGTCCAGCGCCTTCGAGCGCGGCTTCGTCACCTATTCGAACGAGGCCAAGGCCGCCCTCCTCGGGGTCGATCCCGACCTGATCGGGCGGGATGGCGCCGTGAGCGGGGCCGTCGCCCGGGCCATGGCGGAGGGCGCGCTGTCGCGCTCACGCGCCGATCTCGCCGTCGCCGTCACGGGCGTCGCCGGGCCGGGCGGCGGCACGGAGGCGAAGCCGGTCGGCCTCGTGCATTTCGCCCTCGCCCGGCGGGGGGCGGACACGCGCCATGCCGAGCGGCGTTTCGGCGATGTCGGCCGGTCGGCCGTGCGCGAGGCGGCCGTCGAACAGGCGCTCGCCTTGCTGGAGGAGGCAGCGCGGGCCTGACCGTCAGGCGCCCGGCGCCTTGCTCGGCTCGCGGCCGTAGACGTCGTCCGCCCGCGTCTCGAACGCGTCCGTGAAGCGCCGGAAGGCGCGGTCGAACATCGCGCCCATCAGGAGACCCAGCGCGATCGACCGGAACTCGTAATTGATGGAGAAATGAACGGCCGAACCTGCCGGGTCGGGCCGGAACTCCCACTTGTTCTCCAAGTACTTGAACGGCCCGTCGATGTAGGACACGCCGATGTCGAGCGCCGTCCTGTCCAGCGCCACGCGGGTGGTGAAGCGCTCCGCGACCGACCGGTAGCCGACGCTCATATCGGCGACGAGCACCTCCTTGCCGCCGGCCTCATGCGTGCGCCGGATCACGCGGAGCCCGGTGCAGAGCGGAAGGAACTCGGGATAGCGCTCCACGTCCGCGACGAGATCGAACATCTCCTGCGGCAGGTGCGGGACGCGCCGGGTCGTGCGGAAGGAAGGCATGGCGGGTATGTGGTGCGCGCCCCCGGACCTGTCCAGCAGCGGCGGCGGATGCTCGGGGATTAGCCTGCCCGGCGGCTCGCCTCCCGGGCCGCCCGCAGCCGGGCGAAATCCTCGCCCGCATGGTGCGAGGAGCGGGTCAGGGGCGTCGCCGAGACGAGGTGGAAACCTTTGGAATAGGCGGTCGTCTCGTAGCCCTTGAACTCGTCCGGCGGCACGAAGCGGATCACCGGATGATGCTTGCGGCTCGGTTGCAGGTACTGGCCGATCGTCAGGAAGTCGACGTCGGCCGAGCGGAGGTCGTCCATGAGCTGGAGAATCTCGTTCCGCTCCTCTCCGAGACCCACCATGATGCCGGATTTCGTGAAAACGGAGGCGTCGAGCTCCTTCACCCGCTGCAGGAGGCGGATGGAGTGGAAGTAGCGGGCGCCCGGCCGCACGGTCAGGTAGCGGGACGGCACGGTCTCGAGGTTGTGGTTGAACACGTCCGGACGCGCCGCGACGACCGTCTCCAGCGCGCCGTCCTTGCGGAGGAAGTCCGGCGTCAGGATCTCGATCGTGGTATCGGGCGAGCGCTCCCGGATGAGCCGGATGACGGCCGCGAAATGCTGGGCTCCCCCGTCGGGCAGGTCGTCCCGATCGACGGAGGTGATCACCACGTGCTGGAGCCCGAGCTTCGCCACGGCGTCCGCGACGCTCGCCGGCTCCGCCCCGTCCAGCGGCCCCGGCATCCCTGTGCGGACGTTGCAGAAGGCGCAGGCCCTCGTGCAGGTGTCGCCCATGATCATGAAAGTGGCGTGCTTCTTCTCCCAGCACTCGCCGATATTCGGGCAGCCGGCCTCCTCGCACACGGTGACGAGACCGTTGTCCCGGACGATGCGGTTCGTCTCCGCCCAGCGCGCCGAACCCGGCGCCTTGACCCGGATCCAGTCCGGCTTCCGCTGGACGGGCGAGTCGGGACGATGCGCCTTCTCCGGATGCCGGGGACGCTGATCGCGCTGGAGGAGATCGAGAACGACGGCCATGGGTTCGGTCCGAGCCGCGAGAGCTCCCCGCCTATGTAAGTGGCCCGCCCCGGCGCTGCAAATCGCGCGTGACCGCTCCGCACGCGACCCGATGGGCCTCAATAGAACTCGAGTTCGAGATGGCGTTCCGTCTTCCGGACGATCCGGCACTGGCCCCAGAAGCCGTCCACCTCGATCTGGAGCTTCACGATGTCGGGGATATCCGCCGAACTGACGACGTCCACGCCGGCCCCGGTGTTGGACAGGGTGCGGACGATGCAGTCGATGCATGACTGGCCGGTGTTGAACGAGATCCGGCCCGCCTTGAAGACGCGTCGGCGGATGCTCGGCTTCACGACCTCGACCGCCTTCCAGGCGACGCAGCGGTTCCGGCCGTCGGCCTTGGCCTCGTAGAGCGCCGAATCGGCCCGCTGGAGGAGGCTGTCGATTTCCGTCGTGGTGCGATCGAGACCCGTGACACCGAAGCTCGCCGACACGGCGAACGGCCCGGACAGCGCGTTCAGGCGCTGGCGCGCGATCGCGGTCCGCAGCTTGTCCGCGACCTCCATGGCGGCCGCCACCTTGGTGTGGGGCAGGAGGATGGCGAATTCCTCGCCGCCGATCCGGCCCACCAGGTCGGATTTCCGCAGAAGCGCGCTGCACGCCGCGACGGTCTCGCGCAGGACGATGTCGCCGGTCGCGTGGCCATGGGTGTCGTTGATGCGCTTGAAATGGTCGAGATCGAAGACGATGACGCTGAGATCGTAACGGTGCCGGAGCGCGAGCGCGACCGCACGGGACGCCTCCTCGTGGAAGGCGCGGCGCGACAGGACCGAGGTCAATCCGTCCGTCGTCGCGAGCAGCCGCAGCTCGAGCTCGCTCATGATGATCTTGGCGAGGTCGGTGAGGGCCGTCGCCTGACCACCGCTGACGTCGCGCGGCTTCGTATCCGCCGCGCAGAGCGTGCCGATGTTCTGGCCGTCCGGGGAGGACAGCTTCACGCCCGCGTAGAAGCGGATATGCGGGTCCCCGATGACGAGGGGGTTCGTGGCGAAGCGCGGGTCCGCCAGGGTGTCCGGGATGAAGAGCGGCTCGTCCTGCGGGAACGCGGCCGCGCAGAGCGCCGGACCGATGTCGCATTCTCCCGCCACGGCGCTGCGGCGTAACCTGGACCACTGCCGATGATCGTCGAGAAAGGTGATCGTCGACATCGGCACGTCGAAGACCTGACGGACGAGGCGGGTGACCCTGTCGAAGGCTTCCTCCTGGGGCGTGTCGAGGATGTCGTAGCGCTGGAGGAAGTTCAAGCGGTCCTGCTGGTTGAGCACCGCATCGATGGTTTGAAGCATTGGCGAGCTCAAGTATTCAACGACACGGAGCATGGCGGCCAGGTGTTTCCAGTCCGTTACAGCGATATCCGACCGTCTTCTACCGCATCGCAGCGCGAGATACGATTTCCCTCATCTCAAGCTCAAGAATATGATCCAGTTGCGGTGGGAAGACATGTATGAGCTCGTACCGAGATATTAGAGTACGACGTCATACCGACGCCGCTGATACCGTACCGACATTTGAAAATATCGGACAAAGCCTGATCTGAGGCTTGGCATGGAAGCTATCCTTAAGCATCGGCGGCCGTGTACTGGGTTCGGCGAGCGACGGTGCGCTCTCCGGAGACAAGACGTCCCCGATGTACGAAGACCACCCTCAGCCGCCCGGTCCGACCCCGCCGACCATCGAGGGGAGGCCTGGCGACTCGGTCCTGCTCGTCGGGGACGACCGTCTCCGGAACGCGCTCGCCGCCCACCTGAAGGAACAATCCTTCCTGGTGATCGAGGCGACGAACGGCGAGGCCGCGCTTGAGATCATCCGGGGCATGGGCACGAGGATGGAGTGGCTGATCACCGACACCCATATCGGCCAGATCTCGTCGCTCCACGTGGCGTTCGAGTTCCGCTTCCTCCATCCGACGCGGCCGATCGTGTTCATGAGCGGCTACGACCTGCCGCCCGAGATCGCCCGCATGCAGGACGTGGTGACCTTGCAGAAGCCGTTCTCCTCGAACGAGCTCCTGCGCGTGATGGGCACGCTTCGCTCTAACCGGAACGCCGCCCCCGCGGCGACAGCCCCGTCCTGCTGACGGGTCGCCCGGCGGTCTCGTGAGCGGGGCCGCAGGAGCGTCCTCGGCACTATCCGCCGGAGGCGGCCTGACCCGGGGCGGGTTCAGACGAACTGGTCGGGAGCTTTGAGGAGCCGGCAGCCCGAGATGGCCCAGGAGCCGTCCGGCTGGCGTTCGAAGGAGTAAACGGCCGTCCAGCCGATACCGTCCGCATCATCGATCCTGACGGAGAGTTCCGGGCCCGTCCCGCCGTCGCTCGCCTCCCCGAAGGTGAAGCTCCGCGGCCGGTACACGGGCGGGTAGCCTCGGCGGACCATGTCGATGAAGATGTCGGCCGTCGGAAACATCTCCCGTATCGACGGGGATGCAAGGCCGTAGGCGCCGGCCGCGTCGTCCGCCCTGAAGGCCTGAAGCTGCTTCTCGACGAGCGAGCGGAGAGCCGGAATCTCGCCGGCATCGACGGAAGCGGCCGGCAGGCTTCGCAGGAGCACGAACCCGCCGAGGAGAGCGGCGGCCGCGTGGCGCCGGAGGTCGGGCGAGAACCGCAATGCCGGCCCGCCCCGTCAGCGCCCGTCCGGCTGGACCTGTTTCGGCTCGCTCTCGGAGGAGACGCGCTCCTCCTCCGACCGCTCCGATCCGGAGATGCGCACCGTCTCGATCCGGGTCTTCGTTCCGTCGCGGCCGGTCTTCTCCGCGACCTCGTGGGTGTGTTCCGCCTCGTCCATGCCCGGTCTCTCCGACGTGCTCCGCCAACGTGCGGTCGCCCGCACCGTTCCCGGCGAGGCGACCCGAGGGAGTGGCGCAGTCAGGACCGCGGGCAGCGCGCTTACGCACAGCCGTACGCGCGCGAGCGCACGCCCGCGTACGTGCGGGGTGGGAACTCGGGCCGCGAGCGACTATGTAAGGCGTCCAGAATCGCCGCCGGCTCCCTCCGCCCCCGCGCCCTCGGCCGGCCCCAGAGACCTCCGCATGGCAGACACCGCCCGCAAGCTTCCGGCCGAGGATTACGGCGCCGATTCCATCAAGGTCCTGAAAGGGTTGGATGCCGTCCGCAAGCGTCCCGGCATGTATATCGGCGACACGGATGACGGGTCCGGCCTCCATCACATGGTCTACGAGGTGGTGGACAACGCGATCGACGAGGCGCTCGCCGGGCATGCGGACGAGGTTCTGGTCACGCTGAACGCGGACGGGTCCTGCACCGTTTCGGACAACGGCCGCGGCATCCCGACGGGCATCCACAGCGAGGAGGGCATCTCGGCCGCCGAGGTCATCATGACCCAGCTCCACGCGGGCGGAAAGTTCAACAACACGGACGAGAGCGGCAACGCCTACAAGGTGTCGGGCGGCCTGCACGGCGTCGGGGTGTCCGTGGTGAACGCGCTGTCCGAATGGCTGCGGCTGCGCATCTGGCGGGAGGGGCAGGAGCACGCGATGGAGTTCCGGCACGGGGATTCCGTGGCGCCCCTCGCGATCGTCGGACCGGGCGACGCACGGCGCGGCACGGAGGTGACGTTTCTGCCCTCCACGGGCACCTTCACCATGATCGAGTTCGATTTCGCGACGCTCGAGAAGCGGCTGCGCGAGCTCGCCTTCCTGAATTCCGGCGTGCGCATCGTCCTGACGGATGCGCGTCATGCCGACATACGGCGCGAGGAGCTCGTCTACGAGGGCGGGATCGAGGCCTTCGTCTCCTACCTCGACCGCTCGAAGCAGCCCCTCCTCGACAAGCCGATCGTGGTCAGGGCGGAGCGCGACGGCATCACGGCCGAGGTCGCGCTCTGGTGGAACGATTCCTTCTACGAGACGGTGCTCTGCTTCACGAACAACATCCCCCAGCGCGACGGCGGCTCGCACCTGACCGGCTTCCGGGGCGCGCTCACCCGCCAGGTGAACGGCTACGCGGAGGCGTCCGGCCTCGCCAAGAAGGAGAAGGTGACGCTCACCGGCGACGATTGCCGAGAGGGGCTGACGGCCGTCGTCTCCGTCAAGGTGCCGGATCCGAAATTCTCGTCCCAGACGAAGGACAGGCTCGTCTCCTCCGAGGTCCGGCCGGTGGTCGAGGGCATCCTGAACGAGGGGCTGAGCATCTGGCTTGAGGAGCACCCGTCCGAGGCGCAGAAGGTGGTCGGCAAGGTCGTGCGCGCCGCCCAGGCGCGGGAGGCCGCCCGCAAGGCGCGCGAGATCGTCCGCAAGGACCCGCTCGGCGTCGCCTCGTTGCCGGGCAAGCTCGCGGATTGCCAGGAGCGCGACCCGGCGAAGTCCGAACTGCTGCTCGTCGAGGGCGATTCGGCCGGCGGCTCCGCGAAGCAGGGGCGCGACCGGGCCTTCCAGGCCGTGCTGCCGCTCCGCGGCAAGATCCTGAACGTCGAGCGCGTCCAGTTCGAACGCATGCTGTCCTCCGACCAGATCGGTACCCTGATCACGGCGCTCGGCGCCGGGATCGGCCGGACGGAAGGACCGAACAGCTTCAACCCGGACAAGCTGCGCTACCACCGGGTGATCATCATGACGGATGCGGACGTGGACGGATCCCACATCCGCACGCTGCTGCTGACGTTTTTCTTCCGGCAGATGCCGGAGCTGATCGAGCGCGGCCACCTCTACATCGCCCAGCCGCCGCTCTACAAAGCCGCCAAGGGCAAGTCGGCCGTCTACCTGAAGGACGAGCGCGCGCTCGAGGATTACCTGATCGATCTCGGCATCGAGGCTGCGGCCTTGAGGCTCGACAACGGAACGGAGTTCTCCGGGCCGCAGCTCCGCGCGCTGATCGACGAGGCGCGCGGTCTCCGCCAGGTGATCAACGGCCTGCACAGCCGCTACGACCGGGCGGCCGTCGAGCAGGCGGCGATCGTGGGCGCGCTGTCTCCCGAGGTCGCGGATGACCCGGAGCGCGGCCCGGCCGCCGCGGTCGAGGTGGCGGCGCGGCTTGATCTCAGGGCGGACGACATCGAGCGCGGTTGGACGGGCGAGGTCCGGGAGGGCGGCTACGTGCTGTCGCGGACGCTGCGAAGCGTGAAGCAGGCCGCCCTGCTGGACGGGGCGCTGGTCGCCTCCCAGGAGGCGCGGAAGCTGTCCGAACGCGCCCGGTCGCTCGGCGAGATCTATGGCGGGCAGGCCAGCCTCGTCCGGAAGGGCGACGGGACGCCGATCCACGGCCCGGTGTCGCTCTTCGATGCCGTCATGGAATTCGGCCGCAGGGGCATCTCGCTGCAGCGCTACAAGGGACTCGGCGAGATGACGGCGCAGCAGCTCTGGGAAACGACGCTCGACCGCGACGTCCGCTCGCTCCTGCAGGTCAAGGTCAAGGATGCCGACGACGCCGGCGACCTGTTTACCAAGCTGATGGGCGACGTCGTGGAGCCGCGCCGCGACTTCATCCAGGAGAACGCGCTCACGGTGACGAATCTCGACGTGTGAGGCCACTCGGGGAGATCACACTGCCACGTTCCTCATGCTGAGGTGGCCGCCCCTCGAGGCCGCGGGGTCCTCGTGCGTCCTTCGAGGCTCCTCTTCGCTCCGCACCTCAGGATGAGGAGGCGAGGCCTTGCAAGTCCCGTATCGAACGACATCAGCCGCTCACGTCCCGCAGAACGTCCGGATCACCCGCTCGTGCGGTTCCGGCGGGTCGGCGAAGCGGGCGTTCTCCGGCTGGTCGTCGTAGGGGCGCGCCAGCACGGCGAGGAGGTCCTCGAAAGGTTGGAGGTCGTCCCGCTCCACCGCAGCCGCGATCATCGCCTCCACGCGGTGGTTGCGCGGGATAAAAGCCGGGCTGGCCGCCCGCATGTCGGCGGCTCGCCCAGGCCATGGCGGCTCCGCCGCGAGGCGCCTCCGCCACTTCTCCGCCCAGCGGTCGAAGGCGGTCGGGTCGATGAACAGGTCTCGGGCCGGACCGTCCTCCCCCTCCGCCGCACCGGCGAGCGCCCGGAACGTGTTGGTGAAATCCGCCTCGTTCGCCGTCATGGCGGTCAGGAGCTCGCCCGCGAGCTCCTTGTCGCCCTCCCCTTCCGTCCGCAGGCCGAGCTTCCGTCGCAGGCCCGCATGGTAGGCGTCCGTGAAAAGGGGCGCGAAGGCGGCGAGCGACGATTCCGCCCCGGCGATCGCCGCCTTCTCGTCGTCCGAGAACAGCGGCAGCAGCGTCTCGGCGAGGCGCGCGAGGTTCCATTGCGCGATGCGGGGCTGGTTGCCGTAGGCGTACCGGCCGCCGGCATCGATGGAGCTGAACACCGTCGCCGGGTCGTAGGCGTCGAGGAATGCGCAGGGGCCGTAATCGATGGTCTCGCCGGACACCGCCATGTTGTCCGTGTTCATCACGCCGTGGACGAAGCCGACCAGGAGCCAGCTCGCGACGAGATTCGCTTGCCTCGCCACCACCCCGTCCAGGAAGGCCCGGTACGGCAGGGCCGCGTCCGACGCCTCCGGATAATGGCGCGCGATCGCGTGGTCGGCGAGCCTGCGCAGGCCGTCCAGATCGCCGCGGGCGGCGAAGAACTGAAAGGTCCCGACCCGGATGTGGCTCGCCGCCACGCGCGTCAGGACGGCTCCCGGCAGCGGCGTCTCGCGGAGGACGATGTCTCCGGTCGCGACCGCGGCGAGCGAGCGGGTCGTCGGGATGCCGAGCGCCGCCATGGCTTCGCTCACCACGTATTCGCGCAGCACCGGCCCCAGCGCCGCGCGCCCGTCTCCCCGCCGCGAGAACGGCGTCGGACCCGAGCCCTTGAGCTGGATGTCGCGCCGGCGCCCTCCGGCATCCACGACCTCGCCGAGGAGGACGGCGCGGCCGTCGCCGAGTTGAGGAACAAAATTGCCGAACTGGTGCCCCGCATAGGCGGCGGCGAGCGGTTCGGAGCCCGCCGCCCCGCCCCGGCCCGCCAGCATGTCGAGGCCGTCGGGGCCGGAAAGCCATTCCGGTTCGAGGCCGAGTTCGGACGCGAGCGGGCGGGTCAGCCTGAGGAGGCGCGGGGCCGGGACGACCGTCGGCGGCACTCGGGCGAAGAAGCGCTCGGGCAGGCGGGCGTAGCTGTTGTCGAAACGGGGATGGAACGTCACGGGACCGGACTCCGGGCCGTCCTCGGGACGGCGCCCTTCACCAACGCACGAGGACGGGCCCGGATCGGTCCCGTCAGGCGGCCGTCACCTCCCGGAGGAACGCGTCGAAATACGCGACGGTGCGGCCGAGCCCTTCTCGGAGCGGCACGGTCGGCCGCCAGCCCAGCGCCTCGTTGGCGAGCGAGATGTCCGGCCGGCGCTGGCGGGGGTCGTCGGCCGGCAGCGGGCGGTGGACAATCCTTGAGCGCGAGCCGGTGATGTCGAGCACGATGGCGGCCAGCTCCCGCATGGAGAACTCGCCCGGGTTGCCGAGATTGACCGGGCCGGTCACGTCCGGGCCGGTCGCCATCAGCCGCACGAAGCCGTCGATCAGGTCGTCGACGTAGCAGAAGGAGCGGGTCTGGGTGCCGTCGCCGTAGATGGTGATATCCTGGCCCCTCAGCGCCTGGACGATGAAGTTCGACACCACCCGGCCGTCGTTCGGATGCATGCGGGGCCCGTAGGTGTTGAAGATGCGGGCGACCTTGATCTCCACCCGATGCTGGCGGTGGTAGTCGAAGAACAGGGTCTCGGCGCAACGCTTGCCCTCGTCGTAGCAGGCACGCGACCCGATCGGGTTCACGCGGCCCCAATAGCTCTCCGTCTGAGGGTCGA
>CALMTJ010000411.1:0-1114 GCA_937872715.1 uncultured Methylobacteriaceae bacterium | reverse complement strand
ACATAGAGCGGGAACGTCACGTCGTGCCGGAGAAGCTCGAAACGCTCCTGGCCGAGAAGGCCGTGGAGGTTGCGCCTCGTTCCGGTGAAGAAGTTGTCGACGCAGAGCACCTCGTGGCCGCCCGCGAGAAGCCGCTCGCAGAGATGCGATCCGAGGAACCCCGCGCCGCCGGTGACCAGGATCTTCTTCGTATCACCATAGCGCATGAACGGCGGATCCTGGGCTGGCCGTGGAGGAACGGCCGGGCGGTGCCCTGCCCTTCAAGAGCAACGGCCCGGGCGATGCAAGCTCAGCCGCGTTCGGACCGTGCGCGCAGGCCAGGATGCCGACCTCGCCCCGTCCTAAATCACGGCAGGTCCAGCCGGGCTCGCCCGCGATCGCCGGCGTGAAGGCGAGCGCCGCCGTGCCCGGCACGCCGAGATCGTAGACCCACAGGATAGCGCTCCCCTCCTGCCGGGCCGAGGCGAGCAATCGTCCGTTCGGATCCTCGCCCGGCGCGAGCACGATCCCGTCCGCCTCGACCGGCTGGCCGGCCCGGCGGAAGAAGAAGGTCCCGACGGCCGCGACCTCGTCCGGCCGCATGCCGCGCGCGCTCGGGTTGTCCCAGAGGAAGACGAGCCGCGTCGGCCCGGTGGCCATCAGGATGTCGGAAGCGGTCTCGAAGCCGAGCGTGCGGGCACCCGAGCGGTAGATGCCCGCCGCCCAGACGAGCGCGGCACCGAGCGACGCCGCGACGAGCACGGTCGGCGCGGCGGGCCGTACCCGTCCCGCGGCGTCGGCCCACATGGCCGTGCCGAGGAGCAGCGCCGGCACGCAGGGCGTGAGATAGCGAAGCGCGAAGACCGGGCGGACGAAGCCGCAGACGATCGTGACCAGCGCCGCCGCGACCCCCGCGACCACGGGGCCGAACCAATGCGACAACAACCTGCTCCAGCAGAACATCAACGGCTGGGGGTCACTCGACGACAGCGCCGCGAGCCGGGACCCGATCGGCGACCTGGCCGGGGCGGCGTGGGCTTTTCGTACGGCGGGCAGCCAGTTCTACATGCCGAAGGTCGACGTACGGCCCGGGCAGCGCTGGGTGTTCGCCGCCCGGTCACAGGTGCTGAGCACC
>CALMTJ010000410.1 GCA_937872715.1 uncultured Methylobacteriaceae bacterium | reverse complement strand
GGATCTCCCTCGCCTCGCCGCCGGCCGGATCCCCGGCCCACGAGCTGCCGCCCGATTCCGGCTTTGCGGGCTTCCGCTTCCAGGAGGAGAGGGGCGGGAAGCTCGACTGGCGTCGGAACGATTGGGTCGCGTTCCTCGGCGCGTCCTATTTCCGGGCCATCGGCGGGCTCGCCCAGTACGGCCTCTCCGCCCGGGGAGTCGCGATCGACACCGTCAGCTACGGGGTTCCGGAGGAGTTCCCGGACTTCACCCACGTCTGGTTCGAGGCGCCGGCCGACGGGTCGGACAGCGTGGCCGTCTACGCGCTTCTCGACGGGCCGAGCGTCGCCGGCGCCTACCGCTTCGTCATGCGGCGGACCGAGGCGGTCGTCATGGACATCGACTGCGCCCTCCATCTGCGCCGGTCCGTGAAACGGCTCGGCCTCGCGCCCATGACCTCCATGTTCTGGTTCTCGGAGACCGCGAAACCCACCATGGCGGATTGGCGCCCGGAGGTGCACGATTCGGACGGCCTCGCCATATGGACGGGGACGGGCGAGCGCATCTGGCGCCCCCTCAACAACCCGCGCTCGACCCAGGTCTCCGCCTTCGGCGACCGGGGACCGAAGGGGTTCGGCCTGATCCAGCGCGACCGGCTCTTCGACCATTACCAGGACGGCGTCTTCTACGACCGGCGCCCGGACCTCTGGGTCGAACCGAAGGGGGATTGGGGCCGGGGCTCCGTGCAGCTCGTGGAGAACCCGACGGACGACGAGATCCACGACAACATCAACGCGATGTGGGTGCCGGCCGAGCCCGCGACGGCGGGAAGCGGCTTCGACCTCTCCTACCGGCTGCACTGGACGGCGGACGAGCCCTACCCGACCCCGCTCGCCCGCTGCGTCGCGACCCGCCTCGGCAATGGCGGACAGCCCGGGACGGAGCGCCCGAAAGGCGTGCGCAAGTTCCTGGTCGAGTTCCTGGGCGGCCCCCTCGCCGACCTGCCGAACGGCGTCCTGCCGGAACCGGTCCTGACCGCGTCGCGGGGCGCCTTCTCCTATATCCGCACGGAGGCGGTGCCGGACGACGTCCCCGGCCATTGGCGGGCGCAGTTCGACCTCACGGCATCCGGCACGGAGCCGGTCGAGATGCGCTGCTACCTCCGCTCGAGCGACCGGATCCTGTCCGAGACCTGGCTGTACCAGTACCATCCGGCGTTCTGAGGCCGGTCGAACGGCTCGCAGCACCCCTCCTTATCCCGAGGCGCCGACCGGAGGTCGGCCTCGAAGGACGCATCACGGTCGGCGGTGCTTCGAGGCTCGCCTCCGGCGAGCACCTCAGCATGAGGAACGTGGCGCAGGCTCCCTCGAGCGGGTCCGCTCACGCGATCGCGAGCGCGTCGTCCACCGTGATCGCGCTCCCGGTGATCATCCGCGACTCGGGCGACACGAGCAGGAGCAGGGCGCCGTCGAGGTCGGACGCATCACCGACGCGGCGGCGCGGGAAGCTCTCCACGAATCTCCGGCCGCGATCGGTGTCCCAGTACTCGTCGTTGATCTCCGTCCTGACGTAGCCCGGGCAGAGCGCGTTCACGTTGATGCCGAACCGCGCCCATTCGAGCGCCTGCACGCGGGTGAGGTGCAGGAGCGCGGCTTTGGACATGCAATAGACGGAGAGCTCGCGCACCGCCTTCTCGGCCAGGATGGACGCGACGTTGACGATGCGGCCGCCCTCGACGGAGGCGTCGATGATACGGCGCGCCACCTCCCGGGCGACCAGGAAGGCGCCGCGGGCGTTGGTGTTCATCACGCGGTCGTAATCGCCGGCACTCATGTCGACGATCCGCTTCTGGGCGGAGACGCCCGAGTTGTTGACCAGGATTTGGACCGGCCCGAACGCCGCCTCGGCGGCCGCCACCGCCGCCGTCACGCTCCCGTCCGACAGGACGTCGAGCTCGACCGCGGCCGCCCGGCCGCCCGCCCCCTCGATCTCCGTCCGGAGGTCGCGCAGCCTCTCGGCCCGCCGGGCGGCCAGGACGACGCGGGCGCCCTCCCGGGCCAGCACGGTCGCGAAGCGCCGCCCGAGCCCGGACGACGCCCCAGTCACGAGAGCGCACCGGCCCCCGAGCAGACCCGTCGATCGATCATCGGCCATCTCGTCCTCCCCTTAGCGGCCGGCGGCCCGACGGATCGCTCCGCCCTCCCCGCGCCGTTCTGTTGCCCGCGCCAGACCCGTCGTGTAGCGCCGGCCGCCGGCGGTCGCGACCCGCCCGCGCCCCGATGCGAGCCGAAGGGCCGATGTCCTCCACATTCGAGACGGTGGCCGGGATCATGTCCGAGACCGCCGACATCCCGCGCGAGACGATCACTCCGGAGAGCCACGCCATCGAGGATCTCGGCATCGACTCGCTCGCCTTCCTGGACATCGCCTTCGCGGTCGACAAGGCCTTCGGCATCAAGCTTCCGCTGGAGCAATGGACGCAGGACGTGAACGAGGGGAAGGTCCCGGCCGAGGAATATTTCGTCGTCAAGAACCTCGTGTCCCGCATCGACGCGCTGGTCGCCGCGAAGGGCGCCTGACCGCGAGGAGCCGGCACTCGGATCGCGTCCCGGCGGAACCGGGCCGTCCCGCATGCGGCTCGAATATTTCGAGATGATCGACCGCGTCGCCGTTCTCGACCTCGAGGCGGGACGCATCGAGGCGACCTCCACCGTGCCGGAGGCGAGCCCGGTCTTCGAAGGCCATTTCCCAGGCCATCCGCTCGTTCCCGGCGTCCTCCTGACGGAGACGATGGCGCAGGCGTCGGGCTACCTCGTGCTCGCGCGGGACGGCTTCGGCCGGATGCCGTTCCTGATGGCGGTCGACAAGGCGCGTTTCCGCGAGTTCGTCGGTCCGGGCGACGCGCTGAGGGTCACGGCCGAATTGACCCACGAGGGCTCCGGCTACGTCGCGACACGGGCGGCGATCTCCGTCGCGGGGAGGAAGGTCGCGGATGCCGAGCTGCGCTTCCGCACCGTGCCGTTCCCGCCGGGGCTCGATGCCCGCATGCGCCGGGAGGCGGCCCGCATCGGGCTGCCGCGACGCCCGTGACCCTTCGTCCGGTCGTCGTGACCGGGACGGGGATCGTGTCGAGCCTCGGCGAGGGCCCGGCGCCCCACCTCGCGGCCCTGGACGGGCACGTCCCGCCGCGGGTCGATGCCGAGCGGTTCGCGCCCTGGCTCGTCCACCCGGCGGTCGCGCTCGACTGGGACCGGCAGATCCCGAAACGGTCCGACCAGCGCCAGATGGAGGCCTGGCAGAGGCTCGGCGTCTACGCGGCCGGCCTCGCCCTCGACGCCGCCGGATTGCGCCAGGATGGGGGGCTGAAGGCCCGCACGCACCTGATCGTCGCGGCCGGCGGCGGCGAGCGCGACTACGCGGTGGACGGCCAGATCCTGACCGGGCTCCGGGACGCGGCCGATCCCGGAGCCTTCCTGAACGAGCGGCTCATGAGCGATCTGCGGCCGACGCTGTTCCTGGCCCAGCTCTCGAACCTCCTCGCGGGCAACATCGCCATCGTGCACGGCGTGACGGGCGCCTCCCGCACCTTCATGGGCGAGGAGGCCGCCGGCACGGACGCGCTGCGCATCGCGGAGGCCCGGATCGCGGCCGGGCAGGCGGACATCATCCTGGCGGGCGCCTCCTACAACGCGGAACGGCCCGACTCGCTCGTCCTCTTCGAGCTCGGCGGCTATCTTTGGAAGCGCCCCTTCGCGCCCGTGGCCGAGCGCCCTCCCCGGGGTGGCGGCCTGATCCTCGGCTCCGGCGCCGCCTTCCTGGTGCTGGAGGCGGCCGAACACGCCGCCTCCCGGGGCGCGGAGGCCCTGGCCCGCCTCCATCCGGTCCCGTCCGGCCGGACTCGACGCGGACCGGGCGACGTCCGGGCATCGCTGCGCCGGCTCTGGAGCGAGGCCGGGATCGGGAGGGATGCGGCGATCTTGTCAGGCGCGACCGGCGTGGCGGACGTCACCGAGGCGGAGCTGGCGGCGATCGGCGAACTCGCGCCCGGCGCGAGACCGGTCCTCCTCGGCGACCTCGTCGGCCACGTGCTGGAAGCCGTGGCGCCGCTCGGCGCCGCCCTCGCGGTCGCAGCCATCCGGGAGGGCCGGGCGCCCGAGATGGCGGTGACGATCCTCGGCCATCGGCGCGGCGAGGGCGTGGTGCGGGTCGCGGCCGCGCGCTAGAAGCCGGTCATGACGACGACACGCGACAGGGATGCGCGCGGCCGGCCGCTCGTCGCGGTCACGGGTCTCGGCATCGTGACGTCGCTCGGGCAGGGCAAGGCGGCGAACTGGGCCGGCCTCACGGCCGGACGCTCCGGCATCCACGCCATCACGCGCTTCCCGACGGCGGGCCTCCGCACGCGGATCGCCGGGACGGTGGATTTCGTGGCAGCCGAGCCGTTCTGCGCGCCCACTCTCGGCGAGAGGCTCGCGACGCTCGCGGCCGAGGAGGCCGTGGAGCAGGCGGCGATCGGCAGGCCGGGCGATTTTCCCGGCCCGCTCTTCGTGGCCGTGCCGCCCGTCGAGGTCGACTGGCCGCAGCGCCGCGCGCTGGCCGAGGCCGCGTCGGGTGGCGTCACCTACGCGGACCTCCTCGCGGCGGCGGCGACGGGCCGGTTCCGCGACTGGCACGACCTCTTCAGCTTCGGCACCGCCGCCGACCGGATCGCGGACCGGTTCGGGACGATCGGGTCGCCGGTCTCGCTCTCGACGGCGTGCTCGTCCGGCGCCACCGCGATCCAGCTCGGGGTCGAGGCCATCCGGCGAGGCGAGGCGGACGCCGTGCTCTCGATCGGCACGGACGGGTCCGTGAATCCGGAATCGCTGATCCGCTTCTCGCTCCTGTCCGCCCTATCGACGCAGAACGACCCGCCGGAGGGGGCCGCGAAGCCCTTCTCCAAGAACCGGGACGGCTTCGTCATGGGAGAGGGCGCGGCCGCGCTCGTGCTGGAGAACGCGGAGGCCGCCCGGGCGCGGGGCGCGCGGATCCTCGCCTTCGTGCTCGGCTGCGGCGAGAAGGGAGACGGCTTCCACCGCACGCGCTCGAGCCCGGACGGGGCGCCGATCGTCGCGGCCATCCGGGAGGCGATCGCCGATGCCGGGCTCTCGCCGGACGACATCGATTATGTCAACGCGCACGGCACGGGCACGCCCGAGAACGACAGGATGGAGGCGCTGGGCTGCTCCGCCGTCCTTGGCGAGCGGATGCGGGGCGTGCCGATCTCGTCCAACAAGTCGATGATCGGCCACACGCTCACGGCGGCCGGCGCCGTCGAGGCCGTGATCTCCTGCATGACGATCGCGAACGGCCGCCTCCCGCCCACGATCAATTACCGGGTGCCGGACCCGGCCATCCCGCTCGACGTCGTGGCGAACGAGGCGCGGGACGCCTCCGTCCGGTTCGTCCTCTCCAACTCCTTCGGCTTCGGCGGGCAGAACACCTGCCTTGTCATGGCGCGCGAGCCGCGGCGGGCTACGACGTCGACCTCACCTCCCGGAACTCGGGGGAGGAGGCGGCCGACCTCGCCCGACAGCTTTCGGCCGCCCATCCGGACGGCCGATTCCGCGCCCATGCGCTGGACCTCTCCGACCGCGCGGCCCTCGACGATTTCGCCCTCCGGCTGGAGGACGAGGGCCCATACGGGCTCGTCCACAGCGCGGGCGAGCCCTACGACGCGCTCGCCGCCACCCTGTCGCAGGAGCGGGCGGAGGCCGCCATGCAGGTGAACTTCTGGTCGCTGACGCGCCTCGCCAAGGCGGCGGTCCGGCCCATGATCCGGGCCCGGGAAGGCCGGATCGTCGCGATCGGCTCCGTGGCGGCGCTCCAGGCCAATCCGGGCAACGCCGCCTACGCCGCCTCGAAGGGTGCCCTGATCTCCTATTGCCGCACCCTCGCGGTCGAGACCGCGAGGCGCGGGGTCACCGTGAACGTCGTCGCCCCGGGCTTCATCGACACCGCCATGATGGCCACCTACGCGGCGCATCGTCCCGCGATGGAGAAGCAGATCCCGACCGGCCGCTTCGCCCGGCCGGACGAGGTGGCGGCGCTCGTCGCCTTCCTGATCGGCCCCGCCGCCTCCTACGTGACGGGAGCCGTCCTGCCCGTGGATGGCGGGCTGACCGCGATGCTCGGGGTGCATCGGTGAGCTGAACTGCAGCCCATCCAACCATGTGTTAGACAGGTGATGGCTTCGATGGCGCGGGGTGGGACGAACCATGACGTGTGCGCTGACGATCAGGGACGACGCCTTGTGGGTGAAGCATGTTCATGACGCGGACATCAGGCGTCGGCTCCTCGCGCTCAGGGCCGATCAGCCGGTCCAGCTATTGGTTGACGGCCAGCGGATCGCTTTTCGGAAGATGAAGAACGGTCGCGATGGGCGGCCGACACCAGGTCTTCGTGCCGACGATGCAGACCTCGGCGGCCGAACTGAGTGGATGAAACTGCAGGCGCGACGGGGGGAGACGGTGGCACTTGCGATAGAGGAACCGTCCTCGAGAGATTCCTACCTCGCCTATCTCGACCAGTTCTTGTGGGAATGGAGTACGCCGGAAGACGCAGCAGCCTTCGATGGTCTATGATCGCTGGGATGTCGTCCTCTCGCTGTTTCCGTTCACCGAGCTTCCGATAGCGAAGGCGAGACCCGTTGCCGTGTTGTCGACGGCAGCATTCCAGCGCGATCACGGCATGGCGGTCGTGGTCATGATCACGACGGCGGGTGCTGTACGATTACCGAGCGATCATCACATCCTCGACATGGAGCCGACCGGCTTGCGCCAGCCGAGCTTCGTTCGCTGGAAGATCATGACGTTGGCCGAGACGGTGATCTCAAGTCGGATCGGCACGATCGGCGAACTCGATCGGTTGAAGATGACGGACGTGCTATCGACATTTCTGCCGACCCGGATCGCTAGCTGAGTGAAAGCCCTCCAGCTCTTCGGCGAGCGCGACCTGCGCCTCGTCGACCTTCCGCCGCCTCCCCCGCCCGGCCCCGGCGAGGTGCAGGTGCGGGTGCGGGCCGTCGGGCTGAACCACATCGACGTCTGGGGGCTGCGCGGCATGGCTTTCGTGCGGCGGAAGCTGCCGGTCGTCGTAGGCGCCGAGGCGTCGGGCGAGGTCGCGGCGCTCGGCGCCGATGTCGAGGGCTTCAGGCCCGGACAGAGGGTGGTCATGTACGGCGCCATGACCTGCGGGCGCTGCCGTGCCTGCCGGGAGGGCCGCGACAACCTCTGCGAGGAGGTCGGGGGCGTGATGGGCTTCCACCTCGACGGCTTCGCCCGCGAATTCGTCAACGTGCCGGCCCGGCTCGTGGTGCCGGTGCCGGACGGGATCACGCTCGAGGAGGCCGCCTGCGCGCCCGTCGCCTTCGGCACCGTCCAGCACATGCTGTTCGACAACGCCCGGCTCGAACCCGGGGAGACGATCCTGGTCCAGGCCGGCGGCTCCGGCATCGGCACGGCCGCGATCCTGATGGCGAAGGCGATCGGCTGCACCGTCTTCGCGACCGTCGGCGACGACGAGAAGGGCGCGAAGGCGGCGGCGCTCGGGGCCGACCACGTGATCAATTACCGCAATGAGCGTTTCGAGGGCGAGACCCGCCGGCTAACGGGGCGGCGCGGCGTCGACGTCGTGTTCGAGCATGTGGGCGCCGAGACCTGGGCCGGAAGCCTTCTCTGCCTGAAGCGCGGCGGGCGTCTCGTCACCTGCGGATCGACCTCCGGCGTCTCGGCATCGATCAACCTGATGCAGCTCTTCCAGCAGCAATACCGGATCACGGGCTCGTTCGGCTGCCGGATCGCGAACATCGTCCAGTCGCTGGCCAAGATGGCGGGCGGGCTCCGGCCCGTCATCCACGAGACGGTGCCCTTGGCCGAGTTCGGGCGCGGCCTCGACATCCTGGAAAGCCGCCGCGTCTTCGGGAAGGTGATCGCCCGCCTCACGTGAGGCGCCGGCCTCTTGGTGGCGGGCGGGCGGATCTGCGCTAAGGGGCGGCATGTCGCACCTCCGGGCGATCGCCCGACAGACGGCCGTCCTGACGGCGTCTCAGACGATCGGGCTCCTCGTCAGCCTGGTCGGGACGGTGCTGGTGACCCGGGCGCTCGGCCCTGACGGCCGCGCCGTCTACGCATGGCTCCTCACCCTCGCCGGGATTGCGACCCAGCTCGCGCTCGTGGCGCCGCCGGCCGCCGTCCGGGCCATCGCGGTGGACGAGCCGGAGAACCTTCCGGCGACGCTCGTCGTCCTGTGCCTCGCGGGCGCGCGCGCCACCCGGCGGCCCGCGATCTACGTGATGCCGGACCCGGCTATCGGACGGGAGGCGCGGCCCTATCTGGGCCTCGCCTGGCTGACCGTGCCGGTCGCCTCCGCCACGGCCTCCCTGTTCACGCTCGTGCAGATCGAGGGCCGGGTCGGCCCGGTTCTGCTCGTCCAGGTCGGACCGCGCATCCTGCAGGCGTTCCTCGCCGGCCTGCTCTTCCTTGCCGGAGCGCTGACGATCGGCACGGCCGTGGGAATGTTCCTCCTGACGCTCACGGCCGAGCTCGTCGCCACGCTGGTCCTGCTGCGAGCCCGCCTGGGCCGGCCGCGCCCCAGCCTGCCGCTCGTCCGGGCGGTGCTGCGGCTCCTCGAAGCCGGCTGGCTCTCATCCGTCGCGATCTACGCGGTGCCCCGCATCGGGCTTTTGGTGCTCGGCACGCATGCGCCGTTCGACGTCACCGGGCGCTACAGCGTCGCACTGACGCTGCAGGAGGCGTCCATGGTGGCGCCGGTCGCGCTCGGCGGCGTGCTGATCACCTTCGTGGGGCGGCATGGCGGGCCGACGCGGCTGACCCGGCGGCGGGCCGCGTTCGGGGTGATCGGGGTCACGCTCGCGGCCTGCGCGGGCGCGGCGCTGGCGGCGCCGCTCTTCGTCGAGGTCATGTTCGGCGCGGCCTTCACGCCGGCCGCCGGGTCCTTTCGCCTCCTCCTCCTCTCCGTCGCGCTCGCGACCGTCTACCAGCTCTGCCAGCCGCTGCTCTTCCAGACGGGGTCGGCCTTCGCGATCGCGACGCCGGCGCTCGCGGCCTTCGCGGTCGCGTCCGGCACGGCCTTCACGGCCGTGCCGCGTCTCGGGCTCGACGGCGCGATCCTGTCGAACGTGCTCGGGTTCGCGACCCTGGCCGGCCTGGCACTCCTGCTCGCCGAACGCCGGCGGAAGCCGCCGCTACCCGACGCGAAGGTCGAGCATACGGGTTGATGGTG
>CALMTJ010000409.1:8745-9523 GCA_937872715.1 uncultured Methylobacteriaceae bacterium | reverse complement strand
GTCCTCGCCTCCTCGGGCACGGCCGACGCCCGGGAGGGGCTCGCGGCCGTGATCGAGCGGCGTTCGCCGGTCTTCGCCGGCCGATGAGGTTCGACGGCCGGCGCGCGCTCGTCACCGGCGGCGCGAACGGGATCGGCCGGGCCGTCTGCACGGCGCTGGCCGCGGAAGGCGCCGAGGTCGTGATCGGCGACCGGGACGAAGCGGCCGGCCGCGCGCTCGCCGCCGCGCTCGGCGCCAGCTTCCTCGCCCTGGACGTGACGGATCTCGACCGGGTCGCCGTGGCCGTGGCCGAGGCCGGGCCGTTCGCGATCCTGGTCAACAATGCGGGCGCCGACCAGCACAGCTTCTTCACCCGGACGAGCCCGGCCGATTGGCATAAGCTCCTCGCGGTCAATCTCCTGTCCGTCCTCGCCTGCACTCACGCCGTCCTGCCCGGCATGCAGGAGGCGCGCTACGGCCGGATCGTGAACGTCGCCTCCGAAGCCGGGCGGCTCGGCTCCCGTGGCGGGTCCGTCTACGCGGCCGCCAAGGGCGGCGTTATCGCGTTCACGAAGTCGGTCGCGCGCGAGAACGCCCGCTACGGGATCACGGCCAACGTCGTCGCGCCCGGGCCGATCCGCACGCCCATGCTGGAACAGGCGCTGGCCGCCGGCGGCCCGAACCTGCTCGCCGCGATGACCGGGGCGACGCAGATGAACCGGCTCGGCGAGCCGGGGGAGGTCGCGGCCGCCGTGCTGTTCCTCGCCTCGGCGGAGGCGTCCTACGTCACCGGCGAGAC
>CALMTJ010000409.1:4982-8735 GCA_937872715.1 uncultured Methylobacteriaceae bacterium | reverse complement strand
CGGCGTTTCCGGCGGCATGGGGATGGGCGGCTGATGACGGAAAGGCCGGTCGACGCCGTCATCGCCCGCATCCGGGCGGTCTACGACGGTTGGACGCGCGACACGTCCGTCGAGCGGATGCGGCGAGACTGGGACGCGCTCTTCTCCGGGCCGACCGTCCCGCACCGCTTCGAGCCCGTCCTCGCCGGCGGCGTGCCGGCCGCTTCCATCGAGGCCCCCGATGCCGACGGGGAGCGGGCCGTCCTGTACCTGCATGGCGGCGGCTTCAGGCTCGGCTCGATCGCGTCGCATCGCGGGCTGGCGGCCCGCCTCTCGGGCCTGGCGGGTTGCCGGGTCCTCCTCCTCGACTACCGCCTCGCGCCCGAGCACCGCTTCCCGGCCCCGTTGGAGGACGCGCTGGCCGCCTGGGACTGGCTGGAGCGCTCGATGCCCGCGAGCCGGATCGCGGTCGCGGGCGATTCCGCGGGCGGCGGGCTCGCGCTTTCGCTCGCCCTCGCGCTGCGGGATTCGGGCCGGGCGTTGCCCGCCGCCTGTCTCCTCATGTCGCCCTGGACGGACCTCGCCGACACGGGCGAGAGCTACGCGACGCGGGCGGGCAGCGATCCCATCCACCAGCGCCCGATGATCCTCGCCATGGCGCGAGGCTATCTCGGCCCGGACGGCGACCCCCGCGATCCCAGGGCGTCCCCCCTCTACGCCGACCTCGCCGGGCTGCCGCCGCTGCTCATCCAGGTCGGCGACCGGGAGACGGTGCTGGACGATTCCCGGGTGTTCGCCCGCCGGGCGGCCACCAGCGGCGTCGAGGTCGAGCTCCACGTCGCCGCCGGCATGATCCACGTCTTCCAGCTCTTCCCCGACGACCTGGCGGAGGCGCGCTCCGCCCTCGCGGAAGCGGGCGCGTTACTCCGTCGGCACCTCGGCCGCGCGGAGCCGGTCGGCGCTCCGTCCTCAGGCGCGCGGCGTCTCGCAGGCCAGTGAGCCGCCTCCCGTCCTGCGAGACCTCGCCGAGCGAGGCCTCCCGGGACGAGGTCCCCGGCGACGACGGTTCGGGCGATCAGGAGGCGGGGCCCGACCTCATCTGACCCACGGCCCGGGGCGTGATGCCGGGCTTCAGGCGCCAGTCGGGACCGAAATCGTCGAGCGGGTGGAAGTCGATCGGGGCCGTCGTGTCGAGAGTGCGGAGCCGTGCCTCGTAGGCGGCGAAATAGCCGTCGCGCGTCCTGTCATCGACGAAGCTGACCGAGTAGGAGACGAAGGGCGGCAGGACGTCGAAGCCCGAATAGGCGAGCGTGCCGTTCTGGATCGGCCATAGGACGACGTCGAGCTCGCCCACGAGGCCGCCCGGCCCGCACATCCCCTCGAAGGCGGCCGTCGAGGTCACGACCATCGCGCGCCGCCCGCGAAGCCCGCCCGTATCGTACCGGCGTCCGCCGCCATAGGCGACGCCGTTCGCGAAGGTGCGGTCGAGCCAACCCTTCAGGATGGCCGGAACGGAGAACCACCAAAGCGGGAAATGCAGGATGAGCACGTCGCACCAGACGAGCTTGGCGATCTCGGCGGCGATGTCGTCGGAGAACGAGCCGCGCGATACGGAATGCTTCTGCTCGCGGTCGTAATAGAGCCGCTCGGGGAAGCGCCGCTCGCGGAAATCCGATCCGCTCGCCACCGGGTTGAACCCCATGCCGTAGAGGTCCGACACGACCGTCTCGTGGCCCTCGGACGCCAGCACGGCGAGCGAGCGGGCCAGCATCGCCGCGTTGAACGAGCGCCGCTCTGGGTGCGCGTGAACGATCAGGACCTTCATGTCCGCCCTCGGGCCGACGCATTCATAAACCGGTGCGTCGGTTTATTATTAACCCAAGGTTTGGCTAGGGCATTCTCCGTGTCAACAGCTTTCTTCGGATATTCGACCTGCAAGATGACCGACATCGCCGCACGCCCGCGAGCTCTCGGAGGAGATCATCCGCCAGCTACTCTTCGGTCTGCGGTCCTCGTCTCCCGCATCCCGGCCGGTCACGCCCGTCGTGGACGGCACACCGCCTCCAGGACGGCGACGGGCGCGAGCCCTCCCGTCGGATGCGCGAAACGCGCGACACGAGCCCGCGTCCGACGCGCGGGCTGGTTCAGGACCGGGGACGCGACGACGCCCTCCGTCCGGCGGTCACGGCCTCTCGAAGATGGCCGCCATGCCCTGTCCGCCGCCGATGCACATCGTTTCGAGCCCGTAGCGCCCCTTCCGGCGGGCGAGCTCGTGCAGCAGCGTCGCCAGCATGCGCACCCCGGTGGCGCCGATCGGATGGCCGAGCGAGATCCCGGAGCCGTTGACGTTCAGCCTGTCGGGATCGTTCCAGCCCCACCCTTTCAGCACGGCCAGGACCTGGGCGGCGAAGGCCTCGTTCAGCTCCACGAGGTCCATGTCGTCGAAGGAGAGGCCGGTCCGGGCGAACAGCTTCGAGACGGCCGGGACGGGTCCCCAGCCCATCGTGGCCGGATGGCAGCCGACCGCGGCCCAATCCAGGAGAAATCCCGCGGGTTCGAGACGGAGGGCGGCGAGCTTGTCCTCGGCCACGACCAGGCAGGCGGCGGCCGCGTCGTTCTGCTGGCTGGAATTCCCGGCCGTGACCGTGCCGCCCGGGATGATCGGGCGGAGGCGCGCGAGGCTGTCCGGGCTCGTGCCGCGGCGGATGCCCTCGTCCGTCGCGACGACGACCGGCTCGCCCTTCCGCTGCGGCACGCTGACCGGCACGATCTCGTCCGCGAAGGCGCCCTCGTCAGCGGCGCGCGCCGCCCGGGCGTGGGAGCGGGCGGCATACGCGTCAGCCTCCTCGCGCGTGACGCCGTGCTCGCGGGCGAGGTTCTCGGCCGTCTCGATCATCCCGGAGATGGGTCCGAACCGGCCGGCGGGCTGCGAGCGCTCGCGCCCGCGCTCCAGCCGGTCGTGCATGGTCACCGATCCGGCGCGGGCGCCCCAACGGAGATCCGTCGTGTAGTACTCGATGTTGCTCATGCTCTCGACGCCGCCCGCCAGGACGATGTCGGCCGCCCCCGTCTGCACGGTCATGCAGGCGCTCACGACGGCCTGGAGCCCGCCGCCGCAGCGCCGGTCGAGCTGCATGCCGGGGACGGTCAGGGGCAAGCCGGCCTGGAGCCCGACCCAGCGGCCGATGCAAGGCGTCTCGCTCGACGCGTAGGATTGCGCGAACACGACGTCGTCGATCCGCTCGGGATCGAGACCCGTCCTTTCGAGCAGCGCGCGGACCACGGCCGAGCCGAGATCCTCGACCGGCACCGGCCGCAGGCTGCCCCCGAAGGTCCCGACGGGCGTCCGCAGGGGTGATACGATCGCGGCCCGCCTCATCTCGTCCCGTCCCGGGTCACGACCCGCCTCCCCGGCACGGCCTCCGCACCCCCGAACAGGCTTCGCTCGACGAGCCTCGCGAGGTCGCGCAACTCTTCCCCGAGCGCGGACAGCCGTTCCTCCGGCAGCTGTCCGGCGATCGCGATGCCGCTGAAGCCGAAACGTGGCCGGCCGGCGCGGTCGGACGCCGTCGCCGCGACGGACACGATTCCGCGGTAGAGTTGGCCGCGATCGAGGGTCCAGCCCCGCTCGCGCCCCCGGCGGACCTCCGCGAGGTACTCGCGGAACGTCGGCGGATCCTCCCAGCGGAGGGCGGCGAAACGAGTGCGGAGGTCGGCCTCCGGCAGCGCCAGGGCGCCCGCAATCTCGGCGCGGGCTTTTACCTCGACGGGTCG
>CALMTJ010000409.1:4388-4972 GCA_937872715.1 uncultured Methylobacteriaceae bacterium | reverse complement strand
GCCCGCGACCGCCCGACCGACGGCGCCGGCCAGCATCGGAAGGCGCAGCCGCTCCCGCATCTCGGGACGCAGCGCCAGGTCTCCATAGGCGCGGTCCACGAGGACGATATGGTCGTCCTCCGTCACCTGCCAGAGTGCGGCGACGACGCGGTGGGAGAGCGCCAGCCGCTCGAGCTCCGGCCGGATCAGGTCGGGCCGGGGCGTACCCGCCATGGCGCTCGCGAGCTCCGCAACGCCGAGCCCCAGCCCGTAGGTCTTGGTGGCCGTCTCGAAGGCGACGAATCGCGCGCGGGTGAGCGTCCGCAGGATGTTGAAGCTCGTGCTGGGGCTGACGCCGGTGCCCCGGGAGATGGCCGCGACGCCGTGCGGCCCCGGAGAGCCGGCCAGGAAGCGCAGGATGCGGAGGGCGTGGACCACGGCGCCGACATCCCGGCCGGGAGGAACGCCTGGACCCGCGATCTCGTCCGAGGGACGTTGCCATTCCATGGCGGGAATGTCATTCAGCGGGAAGGCTGCGTCAAGGCTCCTGGCTTCCTCCGGCACCGTCCGGCGCGCTCCGAAGGGGCGGGGCGAAGCGCATGGAA
>CALMTJ010000409.1:0-4378 GCA_937872715.1 uncultured Methylobacteriaceae bacterium | reverse complement strand
GTGGGCAGGTGGGGAGGCGCGACGGAAAGGTCGCGATCGTCACGGGCGCGGGCGGCGGCATCGGGCGCGAGAGCGCGCGCGCGATGGCGGCCGCGGGCGCCAAGGTCGTCGTGAACGACATCGGCGCGAGCCTGAGCGGGGAGGGGAGCCTGTCGGCCGCTCCAGGCGACGAGACGAGGGCGATGATCGAGGCGCGCGGCGGGGCGGCGGTCACGAACGCGGACAGCGTCGCGGATTGGGACGGCGCCGGCCGCATCGTGGCGGCCGCGATCGGGGCGTTCGGCCGCCTCGACATCGTCGTGAACAATTCCGGCATCGTCCGCGACCAGATATTCCATAAGATGAGCCGGTCGGAATGGTCGGCCGTGGTGGACGTGCACCTCAACGGCACCTTCTACGTGTCGCGCGCCGCCGCCGAGCAGTTCCGAAAGCAGGGAAGCGGCGCCTTCGTCCACACGACCTCCACGTCCGGGCTGATCGGGAATGTCGGCCAGGCGAACTACGCGGCCGCGAAGCTCGGCATCGTGGGGCTGTCGAAGTCGATCGCGCTCGACATGGGGCGCTTCGGCGTCAGGTCGAACTGCATTGCGCCGTTCGCCTGGAGCCGCATGACGAGTTCGATCCCGGCAAACAGCCCGGAACAGCAGGCGCGCGTCGCGAAGCTCCGGGCGATGGGCCCGGAGAAGAACGCCCCGCTCTGCGTCTTTCTCGCTTCCGAGGCGGCCGCCGACGTCAACGGGCAGGTCTTCGCCGTCCGCAACAACGAGATCTTCCTGTTCAGCCAGCCCCGGCCGGTGCGGGGGATCCACCGGTCGGAGGGCTGGACGCCGGAGAGCATCGCCTCCCACGCGCTCCCGGCGCTGAAGCAGGGGCTGGTCCCGCTCGACCGGAGCGGCGACGTCTTCACCTGGGACCCGGTGTGACGGGGACGCGCGCGCCATGACCATCCAAGCGACCAGCACCTATCCGGAGATCCGGGAGGAGATCGCCAGGCTCTGCGCCCGGTTCCCCGGCGAGTATTGGCGCAAGCTCGACGGGGAGCGCGCTTATCCGAGCGAGTTCGTGGCGGCGCTGACCGAGGGCGGCTGGCTCGCGGCGCTGATCCCGGAGGAATATGGCGGGGCGGGCCTCCCGCTCTCGGCGGCCGCCGCGATCCTCGAGGAGGTGCAGCGCCAGGGCTGCAACGGGGCCGCCTGCCACGCCCAGATGTACATCATGGGCACGATCCTGCGGCACGGGTCTGAGGAGCAGAAGCGAGCCTACCTGCCGAAGATCGCCTCGGGCGAGCTCCGCCTCCAGGCCTTCGGCGTGACGGAGCCGTCGAGCGGCACGGACACGACGGCGCTCCGCACCACCGCCCGCCGCGACGGCGACCGCTACATCGTCAACGGCCAGAAGATCTGGACGAGCCGGGCGGAGCATTCCGACCTCATGCTGCTCCTCGCCCGCACGACGCCGCGCGGCGAGGCGGCGAAGAAGACGGACGGGCTCTCGACCTTCATCGTCGACATGCGGAGCGCGGTCGGCCGCGGCCTTACCATCCGGCCGATCCGGACCATGATGAACCACAATTCCTGCGAGGTCTTCTTCGACGAGATGGTCGTCCCGGCCTCCAACCTCGTCGGCGAGGAGGGCAGGGGCTTCCGCTACATCCTGTCCGGGATGAACGCCGAGCGCATCCTCATCGCGGCGGAATGCGTGGGCGACGCCAAGTGGTTCATCGACCGCGCCGCGACCTATGCGAAGGGCCGGCACGTGTTCGGCCGTCCGATCGGCCAGAACCAGGGCGTCCAGTTCCCGATCGCCATGTCCTACGCCCATATGCGGGCGGCCGAGCTGATGGTGGCGGAGGCGCTCCGCCTCTACGAGGCCGGCGGGAACCCGGGCGCCGAGGCGAACATGGCCAAAATGCTGGCCGCCGACGCGTCCTTCGAGGCGGCGAATGCCTGCATCCAGACCCATGGCGGCTTCGGTTTTGCCTGCGAATACGACGTCGAGCGCAAATTCCGCGAGACGCGCCTCTACCAGGTCGCGCCGGTCTCGACGAATCTCGTCCTGTCCTACCTCGCCGAGCACGTGCTCGGCCTGCCGAGAAGCTATTGAGGCGTCGGGCGAAGTGGATCCGGCCTTCTCAGGCGGTCTGTCGAGGTCACGGGGAGAGGCGTGACCAGGATCGGTTCTCGCAGAAGGCAGCGACGGGCTGTCCCACAGAAGCGAAACAGGAGATCGTGTCCGCGCTCCACGCCGGCCGCTCCGACGTGTTCACGACGGACCTGACCGAACTCGCCGCCACGAAGGCCCCGCAGCCTCAAGTCGCCCTTCGCGCCGGTCGTCCGTCGGGGCGACAACCAATGGCTGACGCTCGTCCGCTGGATCGAGAACGCCATCAACCGATGCGCCCGGACCCGTCCGATCTCGGAAGCCGAGCCTCGACAGGGGCGGCCTGCATCTGCAAGCTGTTCAACCGAACAGCCATTTAGGGCTGACGGAGCGTCGTTCGCCAATGCCGCAGGGGCATTACCGCTGGGTGATCGTGGGGGCCGGCGGTCTGATGGGCTGCGTGGCGATCGGGGCGATGTTCGCGCTTCCCGTGTTCCTGGCCCCGATGGCGGCAGAGACCGGCTGGTCGCGGACCGGAATATCCACCGCCATGACCATCGCTTTCCTGACCATGGCCGTCGGCAGCATCGGGTGGGGCGCGGTGTCCGACAGGTTCGGGCCTCGAGCGACGGTTCTCGCGGGCACGGCGACACTCACGGCCGGGATGGCCCTCTGCGCCGTCGTGACGTCGCTCGTCCAATTTCAGCTCGTCTTCGGCCTGCTGGTCGGCGGCGCGTGCTCGGCGATCTTCGCACCGATGATGGCGGCGGTGACCGGTTGGTTCGACACGCACCGAAGCCTCGCCGTCTCCCTTGTCTCGGCCGGGATGGGAATGGCACCGCTGACGGTGGCGCCGTTCGCGGCGTGGCTGATCGCCGAGCACGACTGGCGGACCGCTTTCCTGCTGCTCGCCGCGCTCGTTCTCGTTGTGATGCTGCCGGCCGCCCTCCTCGTGCGGCGAGCGCCTATTCTTGCGCCGGGTCAAGAGGCCGAGCCGGCCGACGCAAGAGCATATCAGGCCAGAATGGGCCTGGCGCAGGCGCTCCGCTCGCCAAAATTCCTCGTGCTCGTCGTCACGAACTTCTTCTGCTGCGCAACCCATTCCGGCCCGATCTTCCACACGGTCAGCTATGCGATCTCCTGCGGCATAGCCCCGATCGCCGCCGTCTCTATCTACAGCCTGGAAGGTCTGGCGGGCCTCTTCGGCCGGGTCGGGTTCGGCCTGCTCGGCGACCATTTCGGAGCCAAGCCGGTTCTCGTTCTCGGCCTGCTCGCACAGGCATTCGGAGCCCTGGCCTATATCGGCGTTCGCGAGCTCGAAGGCTTCTACGCGGTCGCGGCACTTTTCGGCTTCATCTACGCAGGGGTGATGCCACTCTACGCCGTGCTCGCACGCGAGAACTTCCCGCTGCGCATGATGGGCACGATCATCGGCGGCCTTGCTATGGCCGGAAGCCTCGGGATGGCGACGGGCCCTCTACTCGGCGGGTGGATCTACGACGCCTACGCCACCTACTCGTGGCTGTATGCGGCATCTTTCGCGCTCGGGATCGGGGCTTGTCTCGTCGCGCTAACCTTCAGGCCGAGAGACGAGCCGGGAGGCAGGCTGCTGGCCGCGTGACGGACGGTCGGGCGGTGGGTGTCGGCTCCTCCAGTGCACTCGTTCAAGGATCCGCAAATTGCCGGAACGCACGGCGAAATCCAGCCTGTCGAACGCCGGAAGCAGAGTGACTGCACGACCTCAGATCGTGGCGGAGAGGGGGGGATTCGAACCCCCGATGCCCTTGCGGGCATGCCGCATTTCGAGTGCGGTGCATTCAACCACTCTGCCACCTCTCCGGTCGGTGCGTGGTGGCGCCGCCTAGCATGGGCGGGCGGGTGTCACAAGCGACGGCGTGTCCCGCATCGCGGGCCGCGGCCGGGCCGCGACTGCCGGGAACCGCCCGGCTCGGTTGCCGGCCGGACGCCGACGTCGTCACGTCCGGTCTTCCGCCCGCCAGATCGGCTTGGCCCGGGTGGCGCCGGGTCCCGGATCCGATCGGCACCTGATGATGAGGAGGAGGGTGGGTTACAATCAGCCTCTGAGAGCCCGCCCTTTCCCCTACATCCAATGGCCCCACGTCTCGGCGCCGAAACCATGGGACGACATGTAGTCGTGCATCTGATCGGCATTCTGGTAGTTGGCATATTGGATGTTGCCGTCGCGGTGCATGTACGCGTGCAGCACCGCGCTGTTATCCGCGAGGTGGAAGTAGATCTCCTGGAAGCCGTCCCGGTC